>DASTJX010000215.1:0-7602 GCA_035716265.1 Nitrospira sp. | reverse complement strand
CTGACCTTTCTTGAAAATCTCCGATGGATGCTTGATATGCTTGGTCCAGGACATGTCGGAAATGTGGATCAATCCGTCGATCCCTTCGTCGAGCCCGATGAACGCGCCGAAATCCGTCAGGCTTTTCACCTTTCCTTCGATGCGGGTACCGACGGGATACTTTCCTTCGACCATGTCCCAGGGGTTCGGCGCCGTCTGCTTCATGCCAAGCGAAATTTTCCGGCTTGCGGGGTCGACATTGAGCACGGCGGCTTCAACCTGATCGCCGATGGCCACCACACGGGACGGATGGCGCACTTCGTGGGTCCACGACATCTCGGAAACATGGACCAGGCCTTCTACTCCCGGTTCAAGCTCAATGAACGCCCCGTAATCGGTCAGGCTGACAACACGACCTTTGACGCGCGTGCCGATCGGATACTTCCCGGCTACGTTCGTCCACGGATCGGCGGATTTTTGCTTGAGGCCCAGCGAAATCCTGCCAGTTTCCCGATCGTACTTGAGCACACTGACTTCGACACGATCGCCGACATTGAACATCTCCGAAGGATGTCCGACACGGCCCCAGGACATGTCCGTGATGTGGAGCAACCCGTCGATCCCTCCCAGGTCGATGAAGGCTCCATAGTCGGTGATGTTCTTGACCATCCCCTGAATCAACTGCCCTTCCTTTAAGGTGGCCAGAGTCGTCTGGCGTTTCTTGTCTCTGGTTTCCTCGAGCAACACGCGCCGAGACACGACCACGTTCCCACGGCGATGATTGATCTTGATGATTTTCATTGGGAACGTTCGGCCGACCAATCCATCCAAATCGCGTACGGGATGCAGATCGATCTGCGACCCCGGCAGGAAGGCCTTCACGCCGATATCCACCATCATGCCGCCCTTAATGCGAGAAACCACTTTACCGTCGATGCTCTTTTCGTCCTTATACAGCTTTTCCAATTCTTCCCAAATTTTCATCTTATCGGCTTTCTCTTTGGAAAGAATGAGATTGCCGTCAGCGTCCTCGCATTCCTCGATGTAGACTTGAATGCGATCGCCGATCTTGAGGTGCTGCAGGTCGTCATGAGAGAACTGATCGCTGGGGATCATCCCTTCCGACTTGTACCCGATATCAACGACAACTTTGTCCTTGGCCAAGGCCACAACCCGGCCTTCCGTGATGGTGCCTTCTTCGAGGTTTTTGAACGTTTCCTCGTAGAGAGCGGCCAATGCTTCACGATCCAACTGCGGCTCGTTCGTTTTCGAAACCGTACTCATGGGGACAATCCTACTCTTCCGACGACTGTCGGGTGCTGATGATGAATAACACCGGTGCTCACTCAGCGTTGCGAGCGCCGGCACTTGTATGATGCTGCGGCGGAGCCACACCACCGAGTGCGGCAATCCGCTCCATCACGACTCGACTCACGTGTTGATAAAACTGCTTGCCACCTCCGTTCCCGCTAGTCGGGAATGACAGCGGTGGACCGAACGATACGGACACCGGGTGGAACCGTGGCCGTTTGGCACCGGCTGGCAACACGTCAAAGGTGCCCTTGAGATAGGCCGGCACCACAGGACACCCGGTCTGAGCGACGATCATGCCAAGACCAGCCTTGGCCTGCCGCAGACGGCCATCGAGACTCCTGCCTCCCTCTGGAAAAATCACCACAACCTTTCCCGCCTTGATCAAGGCAATAGCCTGATCCATTGCCTTGCGATCCAGCCTGCCCAGCTTGAGCGGGATCCAGCCAAGCCATCGCAAGATCACCTTCAGGCCCGGGATAAACAAATCACTTCGCCCTAGATACCACGCGCGCCTGAACATGCCACAGCCCAGCAATGGAATGTCGAAATAGCTGGCATGGTTGGCGGCAACGAGCACGCCCCCTTGCTTCGGCACTGAGCCCTCGACGCGAAACCGAAAACAGAGCCATGCGATCACCCGCGCGAAGACCCATAAGATCCCATAGGCAACCGAACTCACAATTTAGCCGTCACCACCGCCAACATCCGGTTGACGACTTCTTCGGCGGACAAACGGGATGTATCAATATGATGGGCATCCTCAGCCGCTACAAGCGGCGCCGCGGAGCGCGAGCGGTCTCGGTTGTCCCGCCCGGCCAACTCGGCACTCGTCTGCTCGATAGCCGCACCGTGACCGGCGGCTACCAGTTCGCGATGCCGGCGTTCGGCGCGAACGGTCGGATCTGCTTCGAGAAAAAATTTCACCGGAGCGGCCGGGAACACTTTCGTACCGACGTCGCGCCCTTCCGCCACGACAGAACCTTTTTCTCCGATCTGTCGCTGGACCGGCAAGAGCCAGGCCCTGACTGCGGGAATGGCTGAGACGATCGAAGCCGCTGCGGACACAGCCGGCGTCCGTAATTCTCCCGTGACATCTTTCCCATTGAAGGAGACGTGCACGGTATTGTTCTCGATCTGAATCTGGAGAGACAGCTTTGGCAGGAGCCCGCCCACTGCCTTCTCGTCGCCAGGTTGAATACCATGATGAAGAACCGCCAAGCCTACGGACCGGTACAGCGCCCCCGTGTCGAGATACAGAAATCCCAGCCTTGAGGCCAACAACTTTGCTACCGTGCTTTTTCCGACACCAGCTGGGCCGTCAATCGCCACAATCATATGAACTCAAACGCCTTTCTTCTTCGACGTCAGTTGCAGAAGCACGCAATCGAAATCGGGAAAGGACGTCTCAATACAATCCGCGTCGTGGATACGTGTTTCGTCCAGCGCCGTTAACCCTGCAACGGCAATCGACATTGCCACCCGATGATCCCCATGACTCTTCCCGTCCGTCCCCTTCAACCGTCCGTTCCCTCGAGCGTGCCCCAGGCCCTCAATGGCCAAACCGTCAGGCTTCTCGTTGACCCCTGCGCCCATCGCACGGAGCTCGGCGCCCATGGTTGCGATCCGGTCGCTTTCCTTTACGCGTAATTCCTGGGCTCCCGTCACGATGGTTTGACCGGATGCAACCGCGGCTGCGACACAGAGAATCGGAAATTCATCAATGGTCTGAGGAATCCACTCGGGACCAATGGTCACCCCATGCAGCGGAGCGGACCGCACATGGATGTCCGCGACCGGTTCGCCGGCTTCATCCCGGCGGTTGTCTAACTGAATGTCGCCGCCCATCCGCCTGAGTATCTCAAGGAGTCCGGTCCTCGTCGGATTGATCCCCACGCCGGTAATCGTGACCTCGGAATCCGGCACAATCGTAGCGCCCACAATAAAAAAGGCTGCGGCCGAGAAGTCCCCCGGCACCGTCAATTCAGGTGCAGCCGTCCAGCCGACAGAAGGTCGCCCCTGCACTGTCAACGTCAGACCGTCCCTGGTCAGCGGCAACCCATAGAACTGGAACAGCCGCTCGGTATGATCACGCGAAAGCCTGGGCTCTGACAAATGGCTCGTGCCATTGGCGAAGAGCGCCGCGAACAAGAGTGCGGATTTGATTTGGGCGCTGGGGACAGGGGAGGTGTAGGTGATGGCAGAAAGCGTTGTCCCTTTCACGGCCAACGGCGCCAGTTCTCCACCTTTGCGTCCGGCGATTGTGGCACCCATCTCGCGCAGGGGTTTGACGATTCGTCCCATCGGACGACGCCGAATGGACACATCACCCGTCAGGACACTGAAAAAGTCCTGACCGGCCAGCAGCCCCGTAAGCAGACGGATCCCGGTGCCCGAGTTTCCACAATCGAGGACCATCGCTGGTTCGCTAAGCCCCCACAGACCCTTTCCATGCACGCAGAGCTCATCGTCGGTTTCATCGATCCGCACGCCCAACGCCTGCAACGCACGCATGGTATTGAGGCAGTCTTCGCCGCGGCAATAGCGTTTGATGCGTCCCATGCCTTCGGCGAGGGCCGTAAGAATAATTGCCCGATGCGTAATGGATTTGTCGCCGGGAACGGCGATTGTTCCCCGTAACGGCCTGCCGGGCGTGATCGTCAACGTCTTCAACTTTGCCTGGTTCTCCTCCGAGCCGATCTACTGGGCGCGGACCGGAAATTTCTCGCGTTCCTGCTTCGCCCGTTCCAAGGCCTTTTCGATTCCCGCCGCATCGCCCGCGCGGATCAACCGTTTCAAGTCGCCCAACGAGCGTTCATACGCTTCAATGAAGGCAACCACATTCTCCCGGTTCCACAGAAAAATGTCGCGCCACATCTCGGGAGAGCTGGCCGCAATCCGCGTCGTATCCCGCAATCCGCCGCCGGAATGGCCGGCCAGATCGAGCGACGGAACCTCCGTACGGATGTCAATCAAGGCCCCCATTAACGCGAAGGCCACCACGTGCGGCAAATGACTGACCGCTCCCAGAATCTTGTCGTGGAGATGCGGATCCATCGTGAGCACCGTCGACCCCACTTCCTGCCACAGCGTCCGCACACGTTGGAGTGCTTGCGCATTCGTCTGCTTCGTGGGCGTGAGAATGCACCGCATTCCCATGAAGAGATCCTCCGAACCCGCAGCGACGCCCGTTTTCTCCTTGCCGGCAATGGGGTGCGCGCCGACAAAATGGACGCCGGCCGGCACAAGCCGTTCGCACTGCTCCACTAACTCGCCCTTCACACTCCCTACGTCCGACACAATCGCACCAGGCTTCAAACAGGAGGCCCATTCCTTCAAGTGACGCTCGTAGGTATCAACCGGCGTCGCCAGGACGACGATATCGGCGTCTTTCACGCCCTCTTTAGTATCAAAGACGTAGTGGTCGATCGCCCCTAATTTTACCGCCGTCTGGAGATTCTCAATGCGTCGTCCGACGCCCACGACGCTGGACGCCAATCCTTTCCGGCGAAGGATCATGCCGAGCGAACCACCGATCAGGCCAACCCCGATAATGGCTGCCTGGCCAAAATGCAACGCCATTACACTTCTCTTCCGACCGCGATAGCGATCTTTCGCATATCATGCATCAATTCTTTGAACTTGATCGGCTTGATCGACTCTTCGCCGTCGCATAATGCGCATTCGGGATTCGAATGGACTTCAATCAGAATGCCATCGGCGCCGGCGGCCACGGCAGCCTTGGACATCGGGGCCACCAGATTCCATTTGCCGGTGGCATGGCTGGGATCGACGATGACCGGCAGATGCGAGAGCTCCTTCAAGGTGGGAATTGCGGCGAGATCGAGGGTGTTGCGATACTGCGTCTCGAAGGTGCGTATGCCGCGCTCGCAGAGCATCACATTCCGGTTTCCACGGGACATGACATACTCCGCCGACAACAGAAATTCCTTGATCGTAGCGGACAACCCCCGCTTTAAGAGCACAGGCTTGTCGTATGCGCCTACCTCTTTCAGTAATTCAAAGTTCTGCATGTTTCGCGCGCCGATCTGGATGATGTCCGCCTTTTCGAGAAACAACTCGATGTCGCGCGTGTCGAGAATTTCGCTGACCACCGGCAAGCCGGTTTGTTTTCTGGCCTCCGCCAGATAGTCCAACCCTTCACGACCCAGTCCTTGAAACGAGTAGGGAGACGTGCGCGGCTTGTACGCGCCGCCCCGTAGCACGCTGGCTCCCGCCGCCTTGACCTCATGCGCAATACCGACGGTCAGTTCAAGGCGTTCTACGGCGCACGGGCCGGCCATGATTGCGAGCTTGTTGCCCCCGATCTTGACCCCTCCGACATCAATGATCGTGCCTTCTTTCTTGAATTCTCGGCTCACCAGTTTCCAGGGAGCCAGAATCGGCAGCACGCTTTCAACGCCGGGCAAAGCTGTGAGCGGCTGGTTCTGAAGTATGCGGTCATCGCCGATCACGCCGATGATGGTCCTTTCCTGTCCGGTCGAGAGCTGCGATTTCAACCCCAGCTCACGAAGCCGGTCGACGATATGATCGACTTCGCGCTCCGATGCCTCCGGCTTCAACACGATGATCATAATAACCTCACCCTTGTTCACCCTGCTGTAAGACCTGTGCAAGTGCAGCCAAGAACACCCGGTTTTCTTCTGCCTGTCCGATCGTCACACGTATCATGCGTCCGTCGATATGACGGACGATCACGCCCTGATGCAATAGCGCATCAAAGATGTGCCGGCCGTCGCGGCCGACGTCAAAATAGACGAAATTGGCTTCGCTACTGATCGGTGCCAATCCAAGCGCCCGCAATCCGTTCACAATCTGTTCCATCCCGGCTTGATTCACTGCCCGGCTCCTCGCGACATGCTCGTCGTCATCCAGCGCCGCAAGCGCGGCACGCTGAGCAATGCTATTGGCATTGAACGGCGGCCTCACACGGTTCAACAGATTCGCAATCTCGCCCGTGGTGACTCCATAGCCAATGCGCAATCCGGCGAGGCCGTAGATCTTGGAGAACGTCCGCAGCACGATGGCATTGCGTCCTTCCCTAATATAGGCCATCGAATCGGGAAACTCAGAACTGCGCACATACTCAAAATAGGCTTCATCGAAGACAACCACGACGTGCTCAGGAACGCGCGCGAGCAGCGACGCCACCTCTTCGGCAGACACCATAGTTCCCGTGGGATTGTTGGGATTGCACAGGAAGATGAGGCGCGTCCGAGCCGTAATCGCTCTCGCCATGGCAGCGACATCGTGGCGCCAGTCTTTCAAGGGGACGGTGACCGCCTTGCCATGCGCGGCCATGACTTCCATGTTGTAAATGACGAAGGTGTGGTCGGCCATGACTGCTTCGTCACCCGGTGACAGGAACGTACGCGCGAGGAGCCCGAGAATCTCGTCTGAGCCGTTCCCAAGAATGATCTGCTCGTCGGTCACTTTCCATCGATTGGCCAGCGCCTGGCGCAATTTGAAGGCCCCTCCGTCCGGATATCGGTGCAATGTCGCCGCACCGTCGTTGATGACCGCCAGGGCTTTCGGCGACGGCCCCAATGCATTTTCGTTTGAGGCCAGCTTAATGACACGGCTAAGACCCAATTCGCGTTGAAGTTCTTCAATGGGCTTACCCGGCACGTAAGGACTTAATGCGGCAATATCTGGATGAACGTGAAGCGTCATGGAATCAGCTATGGGCTGGATACGAACCGAGCACTTTCATGAAGAGGCAGCGTCCGGTGATTTCCTCGACGGCCTTCTTGACCCGCTCTTCTTCAATATGACCCTCGACGTCGACGAAAAAAATGTATTCCCAGGCTTTGCGCCGTGAGGGGCGCGACTCGATCTTGGTCATGCTCAGCCCATGAGACGCGAAGGGACGCAGTAAGTCATAGAGCGCACCCACCTTGTCTTTAATGGACAGCATGAGCGATGTCTTGTCTTTGCCGGTGCGTTGAGGTGGCTTTTGCGACAACACAAGGAACCGCGTGAAGTTGTTGAGATTGTCTTCGATACGGGACTTGATAACCTTTAATCCATAGAGCTGCGAAGCCAATTCAGAGGCAATGGCCGCGATCGAGGAATCGTCCAGGCACATCTCGGCTGCCCGGGCCGTACTCGCGACCTCCGAAACCGGAACGTGGGGCATATTCGTCTCGAGCCAGTTTCGGCATTGGGCGATGGCGTGGGGATGGGAGCAGATTTTCTTCATGTCTTCCACAGCTCCGGACCTGGACATTAGATGATGGGAAACTTCCTGGAGCACCTCGCCATAGATCAAGAGATTGGAATCGATAAACA
>DASTJX010000214.1:0-12021 GCA_035716265.1 Nitrospira sp. | reverse complement strand
CTTCAGGCTTCCGTCCATCGAGAGCCGGCATCCTGAACGCCGCTTTGACTTTCATGAAGCGGTCCCATTGGTCCTTGAGCGCATCGTTACCGAAATGAAATCGTACCCCTCTGGCGGAGGCGACAAGATTTACGGGGTGAGCCGCGTCGAGTTCAATGCGTCCGTCCAGGGACTCGGCCATCCATTTGGCCAGCTCGACTGCAGATTGAATACGCTGTTTCGTTCGAAGATCACCTTGGGTCAAAAGCGTGCCGTCCACGCCCGTCAACAGCGGCAAGCTCGCCTCGTCACGGGTGCCGAGCCGGGCGAGGATGACTCCTTCGTTATCGATGAGGACCTGTTCGGACCCGAGACGGACAATCGCTGCGGGCGTCCGCTCAACGACCGTCACGCGCAACTCATGCAATGGCAACCGCTCGACGGTCGCTTCCTTGATCCAGGGATGAGTCCGGACACGCTCGGCAAGATAAGACAGACTCACCTGATATTGAGCGAGCCCTTTCTTCAAGGCTAACCGGTCAATCACCTCCTGCTTCGTGACTTGATGCATCCCTTCCACTGATACGTGTTTAATCTCGAGCCCCCGGTGAAGCACCGGTCCGAGCTGTTGCGAGACTATGAGTATCGTCCAGCACAAGGCACCTGCACCCGCCAGCCATCCGGAGAGGCATAGGGCTCGTCGGCAACGTGCCAGCCGCTCGATGTGTTTGGCCCGCTGCCGCTGATCCATTGAGTGAGCTGATCGGGGGCCCTTCCATTCATTGCTGCGATACCCGGCTGCTTTTGGGAGGCGCTTGCGCGTGAGAAGTCTCATGCCGCGTGCTCTCTATTTTTCATTCTTGCGAGCGCGGATTCGAGAATCCGCTCCGTTAATTCTTCGTAGCCGATGCCGGCCTGAACCGCGGCCATTGGCAAGAGACTCGTTTCCGTCATGCCTGGTACCGTATTGAGTTCCAGCACATACGGGCGCCCGCGGGGCGTAATCCGAAAATCCACGCGCACGGCCCCTGCACAGCCCAAGACTTCGAACGCCCGCAACGCCGATTGGCTGATTTCCTTTGTGACGGCAGCCGAAAGGGGTGCCGGGCAGAGGTACTGGGTCTTTCCTTTTTCATACTTCGCTGAAAAATCGTAGAAGCCGCCTGGTGCGACAATTTCCACGGCCGGAAGAACCAACGGCGTCTGGTTCTCTCGGCCCAGCAGCGAGACGGTCACTTCATGGCCGGGAATGTAGGCTTCCACCATCGCATCCCGATCGTAGCGATGCGCGAGCGACAGAGCTTCGTTCCACTGAGCAGGCTTCTTCACAATGCTCACGCCGATCGTGGATCCTTCGGATGCCGGCTTTACGACCACGGGCCATCGTAGCTTGGCCGATCGCAGGGCCTGCGTAGGGGAGACGCGCGCTCCCCGCTTGATGACGAGGCCTGCCGGAACCGGAATGTCATGTGCTGCGAGGAGGGTTTTTGTCGTCACCTTATGCATTCCCACTGCGCTGGCTTGCACATCCGATCCCGTATAAGGAATGCCCACCGTTTCCAAAAATCCTTGAATGGATCCGTCCTCTCCGCCTGGACCATGCAGTGCCAGGAAGGCAACGGCAATCTTGTGATCCTGAAGGTCGCGGCTCAACGTTGGGCCGACGTCGATGGTCACCGCGTCATATCCCAAGCGGCAAAGTGCCCCGTGCACCGCTGCCCCCGTCCGCAGAGACACCTCGCGCTCGGATGATCGTCCGCCCATCAGCACACCGATCCGAGCTTGTGTGAGCCGTCGTCGTTCCGTCATCATCCTTTGACCAGCAGCATCATTGTCAGGCCTCGCCGACGATCTTCAATTCGAGGTCAAGCCAGACACCGGCTTTCCGCTTGACGGTCTGCCGGACTTTACCGATTAGTTGAATGACGTCAGCAGCACGCGCATGTCCACGGTTGACGATGAAGTTTCCATGCTTCATCGATACCTCCGCATCACCGACTCGAGCGCCCTTCAATCCTGCCGCTTCGAGCAGCCGGCCCGCCGAATCATGAGGAGGATTCTTGAATACGCAGCCGGCGCTGGGCATCGTGAGCGGCTGGGTGTCCTTCCTATAATGGAGGTAATCTTTGACCACTCGTTCGATGTCGGCGCGAGGACCCTGGCGCAACTGAAGCCACACGCCAACCACGATGCCCTTCGGCAGCCGGGCCCTGCGGTACTGAAATGGAATGGACGAAGCGGGCAGGTCGCGGAGCTCACCCTTTGTGGTGATGAGTCTGACCGCCTTCACGGCGTCTTTCATTTCGCCCAACTTTGTCCCTGCATTCATCACCAAACAGCCTCCGACGGTGCCGGGAATACCGGCCGCCCATTCCAAGCCGGACAATGACCGGCGTATGGCACGACCGATCAAGGTTGGCATTCCGACGCCGCCTTCCGCGTAGAGGACCGCTCCCGGCTCCTCATGTATCCCGCGAAGCTTTGACAAACTGACCACGATGCCGCGGATCCCTCCGTCTCGGATGAGGAGATTCGTCCCCCCGAGCACGAATATGGGAATGTGTGCTGCGCTCGCTTGGCTGATGAGCCGGCGAACATCATCGACGTCAGCCGGCTCCACGAGTACATCGGCGGGCCCGCCGATCTTGAACGAGGTGTAGGCCTCCAACGACGCGTCGAAGTGAATGCGACCGCGAAGATTTGCCACGACGGCTTCCAAACGCTTGCGCTCGAACCGGGATCTCGCACTGGGTCGCTTCGTTCGTCGTCCATTGGCGTTCATCGCATCATGAAGCGGCGGCCAGCTTCTCCAGCAATGCAGGCCCTGTCTTCCAGATGTCTCCCGCCCCAAGCGTGATCACCAGATCACCGGCCTTTAACTGAGGGAACACGTGTTCGGTCAATTGGTCCTTTCGCTCGACAAAGGTGACCGGCGGATGGCCGACGGCACGAATCGCCTCCGCTAACCTGGCACCCGATACTCCGGGAATAGGTGACTCGCTGGCTGCATATATCTCTGTCAAAAAGAGGCGGTCGGCATGTTGAAACGCTTTGGAAAAATCTTCCAACAAGTCTCTGGTCCGCGTGTAACGATGGGGCTGAAAGAGCACGACCAGACGCCGCTCGGGCCACCCCTGCTTCGCGGCTGCCAGCGTCGCTTTGATTTCAGTCGGGTGGTGGCCATAATCGTCCACGACCATGACACCGTTGGATTCTCCGCGTAAATGAAATCGCCGCTCCACACCGGTAAAGGCTGCCAATGCCTTGCGGATCAAATCCACCGGCACGTCCAGTTCGACGCCGATGGCGATCGCCGCCAACGCGTTCGACACGTTGTGAATGCCCGGCACCGCCAGGCGAAACGGTCCAAGGTTCCGTGTCCTGAAAAGCGCGCGGAATTCGGAACCGCCTTGCTTGGCCACGATGTCAGTCGCACGAAAATCGGGTGCCACGCCTTCGGGCTCCGACAAACCGTACGTGTAATATCGCTTGACTATGTTGGGGAACAGCCCCCGTAGGCGATGATCATCGGCGCACAACACGGCCAACCCGTAAAACGGGACCTTATTGATGAATTCAAGGAAGCTTTCATAAATACGTTCCATGCTCCCGTAGTGATCCAGATGTTCACGGTCCAGGTTGGTCACGGCGATGATGGTTGGAGACAGTCTTAAAAACGATCCATCGCTCTCATCGGCCTCGGCCACAAGCAGCTCCCCCCGACCCAGCCGTGCATGGCTACCCAAGGCATTCACCTTGCCCCCGATCACCATCGTGGGATCCAATCCTCCTTGCGCCAGGACATTCGCCACCATGGACGTCGTGGTGGTCTTTCCGTGAGCGCCGGCGATGGCCACGCCGAATTTCAGCCGCATGAGTTCGGCGAGCATTTCGGCTCGCGGAATGACCGGAATCTGTTTAGCCTTAGCCGCCATCACTTCCGGGTTTTGCGGCGAAACGGCGGACGAGATCACCACCACCTGCGCCTCTCCGATCTGGGATTCGTGATGGCCGATGAAAATCCGGCCTCCCAATTCCTCCAACCGCCTGGTGGTATCGGAGGCCTGTTGATCGGAGCCGGTCACCTTGTAGCCCAGGGTCAGCAACACCTCGGCGATCCCGCTCATGCCCGAGCCGCCGATCCCCACCAAATGAATGTGTTGTGTTTTCCGAAACATCGATGTCCGCCTCAGACCACCAGCCGCCTGCGACGGGGTGAGGCCGTTGCGTTGCCCTGTCCCATCAGATCCCTGCTGCTCCAAGAGAATGGTTGACATGACGCTGGTCTCCTATGAGTGCATAGCATTCACGGACGATGGCTTCAGCCGCGTCCAATCGTCTCAAGCCAATACTCGCATCTTCCATCGCTTTCATCCGCTCGGGGTCATCGAGGATTTGGGCCACCGCCCGCGCGAGAGTCGCACCGGTGAGGTCCGCCTGGGGCAGCACCACCGCTGCGCCTGCAGCTTCCATGACCTTGGCATTCTTCATCTGATGATCATAAATTGCAGTCGGCAACGGAATGAGAATGGCCGGCTTGCCGCAAGTTGTCAGTTCCGCCACTGTCATGGCGCCGGCACGCGCGACGACGACATCAGCGGCGTTGATGGCCGCCGGCATGTCGTACACAAACGGCAGGACAGTGACTGTTACTCCGACCCGCCGATAGGCTTGACTCACCCGATCATGGTCCGCCTCGCCCGTCTGATGCGTGACGGTCAAGTGCGGGCGCTGTTTGAGAAGATCCGGGAGACCCTCGATCGCCGCGCTGTTGAGGGCTTTGGCGCCTTGACTGCCGCCAAAGACCAAGACGTGATGACGGCCCCTCTGCCGCTCTCCTTTAGGCGTACGAGATTGAGTGAGAAACTCTCTCCGAACCGGTGTCCCTACGACACGGCCTTTGCGTTGATCGAAGAAACGCGCCGCCGATTCAAACGCGAGAAACACGCGCTGGACGAATGGGCCGACCGCTTTATTGGCCAGACCAGGATACGCATTAGGTTCCAGGACCACCCGAGGGACGCCCTTCAACGCGGCTGCCAATACCATCATTGGACTGGTATATCCTCCGACACCGATGACGAGACGCGCCTGTCGTTGATTCAGGATCCGGGCGCATTGCCATAGACTGAGCGGCATGGCGCACAACCCCTTCAACACGTCAGTGAGTCCTCTGCCCATCACGGGCTTCGCATTAATCAAAACCAATTCGAATCCCTCGTGAGCCAGCACTTTGGACTCGAGACCGCGCGACGTCCCCACGAACAGGACTTTCGTCGTCGGATCGCGGTGCAGAAATTCGCGCGCCAATGCCACAGCCGGGTACAGATGTCCTCCCGTTCCTCCAGCTGCAATGACGACGGTCATTCCTAGTCCCCACCACGTCCGCCTTTAGATGCACCGCCATGACGATCCCTCGAAATGCTCAGAAGCATTCCGACGCCCACAAAACTCACAGCGAGCGATGACCCGCCGTAGCTGACAAACGGGAGCGTCAGCCCCTTGGTCGGCAACAACCCGGTCACAACGGCGGCATTGACCAACGCTTGGATTCCGATTAAGAGCGTGATGCCCATTCCGAGATACTTGCCGAATGGCATCCGCGCCCGCGCAGCGATGTGGAACCCTCGCCACACAAAGAGGGCGAACAGGACAATGACCGCCGCCGTACCGGCCAAGCCGAGTTCTTCCCCCACAAGTGCCAGCACGAAATCTGTGTGCGCTTCCGGCAGAAAGAACAACTTCTGCTTCCCTTCGCCTAGGCCCACGCCAAAAGGCCCGCCGCTGCCGAAGGCGAGAAAAGATTGGGTGATCTGAAATCCGGCGTCGGAAGCGTCTTTCCACGGAGCGAGAAAGGTCATCAGCCGCTGCCGCCTGTAACTGGAGCTCAAGACGAGCACGAAGATCACAGGAATTGCACAGAGACCAAGACTGAGCAGATGTCCAATCCGCGCACCTCCTAGGAACAGCAGAGACACCGTAACGAGTCCCATGACGACGACGGTGCCGAGATCCGGCTCGAGCAACACGAGCCCGCTGAGGACGGCGATGACGGTCAGCACCGGCAGGAGACCGCTCCGGAAAAGGGTCAGCTTGTCCGCCTTCTTGGCGAGGTAGGTCGCCAGGTAGATCACCGAGACAAGCTTCACCATCTCCGCCGGTTGGATCGAAATGGGACCCCATCGAAGCCAGCGCCTGGCGCCCTTGGCCGCTACGCCCAGCGAAGGGATCAACACCATCACGAGCAGGATGGCTATACTGATGAGGAGAGGCATCGACAGTTTTTTCCATAGCTGGTAATCGATGCGCGAGGTCAGGTGCATAAGCAAGAAGCCGAAGCCCAGCCAAGCGATCTGTCGCTTCAAAAAGAACTCGGGATCCTGGAATCGATTGCCGGCCACAATCGCGCTCGCACTGAAGACCATCACCAATCCCATAAGCGCAAGTGTCAGCGTCACGAAAAGCAGTACATGATCCATCGCTACTCGTGACTGACCCGATCGTTGTCCTGTCGTCGGCCAAGGCAACGATAAGGTTCCTGCAGTTCGAGAGGCCATTGAGCAGAGTCGGTCCTCCTGATGTCGTCCGTTATTCCGGTAGCGACTGCACCGCCGATTTAAATTGGCGGCCGCGGTCCTGGTAGTCCTGGAACATGTCGAAACTCGCGCAGGCCGGCGACATCAACACGACGTCACCGGCCACCGCCTCGCGAGCTGCCCACTCTACTGCGTCCCGCAAGGACTCCGCTTCGCTCATGCTCGTCGCGCCAGTCCAAGCCGCCTTCAATAAAGGGGCGGCTTCCCCGATTAAAATGGCATGCTTGACCCGGCGCCGAACGGATTCGGTGAGACGGGAAAAATCGCCGCCTTTGTCACGCCCCCCCGCGATCAGCCAGATCGGACGCTCGATTCCCTCCAGCGCCTTGAGAGTCGCATCGACGTTCGTTCCCTTCGAATCGTTCACAAAGCGTACGCCGCGACGCTCCCTCACAAGCTCCAAGGCATGCTCCAGCCCGGGGAACGCCCTCACGACGCGGCTGATGATGTCGGGGGGGCAACCCCACAAGGCCGCATAGGTGGCTGCAGCCATGACGTTTTCCACGTTGTGATGCCCGATAATCTTCAGGTCGCTCTTTCGACAGATGTGCTGTCGGCCTCCGGCGACGGTGGTAACGATTTCGTCGCCGTCAAGATAGGTCCCGCCATCGAAGCCGGCGCCGACTGAGTGCGTCCTGGAAAATCCGAGACGCCTGGCCTGGACCGTATTCTTCAGGCTGGCTACTCTCGGGTCATCGAGATTGAAGAGCGCGAAATCGTCGTTCGTTTGATTGTCGAAAATCCGCCGCTTGGCTGCGACGTATTCTTCAATTGAGTCATACCGGTCCTGATGATCGACCGTGACGTTCAAGATCGCCGCCGCCCAGGGATGGAACCGATCGATCGTCTCCAGTTGGAAACTGGACACTTCAACCGCGAGGTACTCAAACGGGTCCGGCTTGCCCTGCTTTTTTGCCTGGAGAGTGGCCAACGCTGCTTCGCTGAGCGCAGTTCCCAGATTTCCCCCGACGAATGCGCGTTTGCCTTGCTCGGCCAGCATCTTTCCGATCAACGTCACGGTCGTGCTTTTTCCATTCGTCCCCGTGACGGCGAGGATCGGCGCCGAAAGAAATCGGGAGGCCAGTTCAAGCTCGCTGATGACTTTAATGCCCCGTCGTCGGACGCGCTCGAGGGCTCCCATACGGTACGGCACACCAGGACTGATGACGACGAGGTCAGCGCGGTCGAGTGAGCGTTCGTACTGGGAGCCGACGGACACGTGGACGAGACTGCGATCTACTGTCCGGAGAACCGTGTCCAATTCGACCTCTTCTTTCCGATCAGCTACCGTGACCCGAGCTCCGGCTTCCTTGAGCAGGTGGCAGGCGGCGACTCCGCTTCGTGCGAGTCCGAGCACCGTCACCTGCGCTCCCGACAAGTCCACTTCATCAACCTCCAGCATGTCCATCACCGCAGCTTCAAGGTGCTCAAGCTTAAGAGCGCCAGAAGGATCGCGATGATCCAGAGCCGCACGACGACCTTTGGCTCTTCCCATCCCTTCATTTCAAAATGGTGATGGATAGGCGCCATCAGAAAAATCCGCTTGCCGCGCGACTTGAATGACGCGACTTGAAAAATGACGGACACCGCTTCGATCACGAAGACGCCTCCAACCATGAGGAGTAACAATTCGTGTTTACTGATAACCGCCACCGTCCCGAGTGCCGCGCCCAGCGGCAGCGAACCGACGTCCCCCATAAAGACCGATGCCGGATAGGTATTGAACCAGAGGAATCCCAGACTCGATCCCAAAATGGCGGCCGTAAATACGGCGATCTCACCCGCGCCATCAATATGGGGGATGAGCAGATAATCCGACATGATGCGGTGCCCGGCGACATAGGCGACGATGGTGTAGGCCAAGGCCGCAATCATGATCGGACCGATCGCCAGACCGTCCAGGCCGTCAGTCAGATTCACGGCGTTCGAACTGCCGACGATGACCAGGATGACGAAGACGATGTAGAACCAACCGAGATCTGGCATGAAATTCTTGAAGAACGGGACGTTCAACTTCGTGGAATAGCTGGGGAGAAGATACAGTGCGACGGCGATCGACAGGGCCACCGCGATCTGGGCACTGAATTTCTGTGCGGGCGAGAGGCCTTTGGACCGTGCTTTGATAAACTTCAAGTAATCGTCTACAAATCCGATCGCCCCAAATCCTAACGTCGCGACCATCACGAGCCAGACATAGGGCTTTGTGATATCTGCCCACAGCATCGTCGAGAGCAACACCGCAAAGATGATCAGGAGACCGCCCATGGTCGGTGTGCCGCTCTTGGCCACATGATGTTTGGGGCCGTCGTCACGAATCTGTTGACCGAGCTTAATCTCTTGCAGCTTGCGGATGAGCCACGGGGTGAGCACGAACGCAATAAGAAACGCCGTCACTGCCGCATAAATGATCCGGAAACTCAGGTAGCGAAACACATTAAGGAAGCCATATTCGGTGTGAAGCGGATATAAGAGGTTGTAGAGCATGCGTTCCTTGATCTCGATTCCGCCGGCTTTTATGACGCCTGTTTGGTGACGGCCTTCATCCCAGTCAATCCCTGCACGATGTGTTCCATCCTCATCCCCCGTGATCCCTTCACAAGCACGACGTCTCCCTGGCGAACCGTTTTCTTCAAGAGGTCGGCCGCCGAGGAAGCATCCGGTAGCTGAGCAATCGCTTGATTGGACATACCTGCCTCGCGGGCTCCGACCGCAATCTCACTTCCCAGGTTACCGCAGACAATTAATTTGGTGAGCTTGAGGCCGGCGGCAAATTGCCCAACCTCCCGATGCAGAGGCAAGGCTTGCCGGCCGAGTTCGAGCATATCTCCTAACACAGCCACCCGTGCACGCGCGGGCGCCCAGTCTGCGAGGACTCTCAATGCCGCTTTCATCGAGGCAGGATTTGCGTTGTAGCAATCATTGATGATGTGGATACCTTGGTGGGTCACGACTTGCGAACGCATGGCAGCAGGACGGAATCTGGAGAGTCCTTGCGCAATAACTGCGCCCGGCAGGTTTAATGAGAACCCGACGGCGGCGGCGGCCAACGCATTCATGACGTTGTGCTCACCATGCACTTTAATGGTCACGGGTGTTGACCGACTTTTCCCGGGAAGTACCAGCCCAAAGGTCGTTCCTTTACGGGCATCTGTCGACAGATCACTCGCCCGGACATTCGCCCTCTCAGACAAACCGAATGAAATGACACGGCATTGCGCCCTGGCGGCCAGGTAGTCAAAATACGCATCATCAGCGTTCAAAACCGCTGTCCCGTCGGCCGGAAGCATGTCGAGAAGCTCGGCCTTCGCTTGCGCCGACCCCTCCATGCCGCCGAAGAATTCCAAGTGGTCGGGGCCGATATTCGTGATAAGTCCGATCGTCGGACGTACGATTTCAGAAAGGCGCGTCGTTTGCCCGCGGTGATCGACTCCCATTTCGATCGCGGCTGCCTGATGCCGGGCCGTCAGCCGAAATAGCGTGTGAGGAACACCGATCCGGTTGTTGAAGTTGCCTTCAGTTTTCAGCGTACGCCAACGCTGGCCAAGGACGCTGGCAACCATGTCTTTTGTGGTCGTCTTGCCGTTACTACCCGTGACGGCCACGACAGGAATTGCAAACCGGCATCGATGATGGGTCGCCAATTGTTGATACGCAAACAACGGGTCTCGAACGCCGAAAAGGAACGGTTCATGGCGGGAGATGCCGCTCGATGTTCCAGTCTTGGCATCCCATCGATACGTATCGTGAACGATGGCGCCCGTCGCTCCCTTCGCGAGTACGGCCTGCACAAAATCATGACCGTCGAACCGCTCACCTTTTAGCGCAACAAACAGATCCCCCCGTCGAATAGACCTGGAATCGGTGGAGACGCTCCGAATACGTCGCCTTGTAGCTGGCGATGGATCGCCCGCCAAAACCTTGACGCTGATGACTTCGCGCAGCTCTTCAACTGTCAAGAGCGCCATCGACTCCTCTCGTTGTTCAGTGCTTGCTCCCGCATGCACCTTCACGCGCAATTCTTCCTCAACTGCTGGATGGCTTCCCGCGCGACTTCCCGATCGTCAAAGTGCATCTTCTTCGTGCCTACGATCTGGTAGTCTTCATGTCCTTTGCCCGCAATCAGCAGGATGTCTCCCGGCCGAGCCAGACGCACGGCCGTTCGAATGGCTTCACGACGGTCGGCGACCATGTGGTATTGCACCGACGGTCTGCGCTGCAGCGCTTCCCGAGCTCCGGATTCAACCTCCCGAAGGATTGCCAGCGGATCTTCAGTTCGAGGGTTATCAGACGTCAGGATGACGACATCGCTGAATTCCACGGCGGCGCGGCCCATTTTCGGACGTTTTCCGCGGTCGCGATCACCACCACACCCAAATAGGGTGATGATCCGCTGTGTTTTTAGCGTCCGGGCGGCCATTAGCAGCCGCACCAGTGCGTCCTCGGTGTGGGCATAATCCACCACGACGGTAAAATCCTGTCCGGCCGACACGCGCTCGAACCGGCCCGGAACGTTGCTCACTCGGGTCACGGCTTCACGGACCTGATCGCAGGTTGCCCCTCCGTGGAGCGCCACACCGATTGCGCCGAGTAGGTTGTATACGTTGTGTTCGCCCACTAAGCGGCTTTCAACCGTGAAGGTGCCGGCGGGAGTGGCAGCTGAAAACGTGGAGCCGTTCATCGACAGGCGAACATTCTCGGCCATGAGATCAGCCCGGGCGTTGAGGGCATAGCCCCATACGGGAACTCGGCAGGCGGCTCGGACATAGACGCCTCGCGGATCGTCCATGTTGACAATGGCTCGCTGCCTGCGTTTTTCCCCTTGACCAAGCCCCGTGAACAGCCGCAGCTTCGCTTGGAAGTATTCTTCCATTGTTCGGTGATAGTCGAGGTGATCCTGGGTCAAGTTCGTGAAGACGGCGACGTCGTACTCACATCCTGCGGTTCGATCCATTGCCAGCGCATGCGAGGACACCTCCATGACGACGCTATCCAACTGCGCTTCGCGCATCCTGACCAGCAAATGCTGCAATTCCAACGCACCAGGGGTCGTGTGCGATGCCGGGATCGTTTCCTCTCCGATCTGATAGGCGACGGTCCCGATCAATCCCACCCGACGACCGATATTCTCCAATAGGGCCTTGCACAAATAGGTCGTTGTGGTTTTTCCATTCGTTCCGGTCACACCAATCATGGCTAACTGCGCCGAGGGGTCACCGTAAAAACGGCTTCCAATCAAACCCAATGCTTTCCGGGAATCCGCCACCTGCACAAACGGAACCGATCCGCTTTCTACGGAATCCTGTCCGACGATCGCTGCGGCTCCGGCTTTAATCGCTTGGCCGATATACTTGTGGCCATCCACCCTCTCGCCTTTGACCGCCACGAAGAGACTCCCCGCGGCAACGGACCTCGAATCGTCCGTGACAGAGGCAATAGAGCCATCCCA
>DASTJX010000213.1:0-4222 GCA_035716265.1 Nitrospira sp. | reverse complement strand
AGGGCCTGCGTTCGAGTTCGGGGCACCCACTAAATTCCAGCTCTCCCTCGAGGCAGCGCACTAATAAACTGCAGGTCATTATCATGATTTAGCGACCAAAGCTGCTACCCTATTGGAAAAAATAGCAACTTGTAGCGATATACATCACTCGGTTGCTTCCGATTGTGGAGTTTCACCTCAGAACGCCTGCGGTCTTGATGCTAACTGCTTGAATTCTGCTCGGGTTTATCCTGGCATGGTGTTCGCTTTGCGTATTGACCAGATGGGCTCTAAGAAACCGTAAACATCATTCGATTAACCACCATAATCTGGATGAGCTAGAGGAGGACGAGATGCTTAAAGAAGTGAACAAGACGATGAAGTGGGAATTGCCTGGGGTACCGGCCGGAGGCTTACGGAAGGTAGGCCAGATCAGGGGGACCAACAGTCTGATCTTGCACGCTGGCCAAAACGGGATGCTCGTGGCGTTGGAATTACTGTCCACCCATACTCCTGGCGCACCAGTCGTCGATAATCAAAACGAATTCATTGGGTTCATCAGTGAATTTGATGTTCTACGTGCGTTGGAAGCCGGCAAGGATCTTTCAAAGGTGAACGCGGAGGACATCATGGTCCACGATCGAATCGCTGTAACGACCGAGACCACGATCGAGGAAGCCGTGAAGACTATGGAGGAGAAGCGCCTGCTGAATCTTCCCGTGGAGGAGAATGGGAAGGTGGCCTACTCCGTGACACGACACGACCTTCTGCGGGCCTGGATTGGCCTCGGCACTTCGGGAGAAGAGTAGCGAGTCCACATGAAGACCGGCGGATTGAACTAGGGGGTTCCCAGTAAACTGCGTAATGCTCCTTGTATAATTTCTGATTCCCTCCATCAAGGCCGGGGTGGGCATCCCAAGGTTTTGGCAAAGCGTTATGCGATTTCTGCCTTCTAGGATTGTCCTGTTGTGATGGGCCGTTTCCGAGAACACCATTCACGGTTCTTGATCGACAAGGAATGGCTTTCACTGCTCACGTGGAGCCGTCCTTGTGCGATTAGGTCTTGATCCGTTACTCAAAAGACGTGGTCCCTCTCGTTACGGTCTGGCCCCTTATGACCGAGATACTCAAATATTCACTCGTAGAATATTTCTTTCTTCACCTCGCTATGAATTTGTTGGACGAGGCGAGTGCCTGGGGCTTTTCTCGCTTTTGCATGTTGTATCGCGATCCTATGCATCTGTCTGTCTGGCAATGAGCAAAGCTCAACAGTAGGCTTGAAGTCATGCCCGTGTTGCGGAGGAAAAGCAAATGAACGTAGAGAGTGAAATTCACGAGCGTCGCGGAGAGGAACAAACGTGGTGCGAGAATAAAGCATGGCTCGCTGGCCAGCGTGAGGCGCTGGAGGCCGCTTTGAACAGCGCGCCACTGGAAACGTCGCTTGGCATGCTCGTGCGCACCGCGACTGACCGATTGGGCGAGGGCGTCCGAGCGGCCTTCTATCTCGCCAACCGCGAAGGGACAACGCTGCACCACGTTGTCGGCATGCCTGCCGACTATGCCAACGCGGTTGACGGCTTTAAAATCAGCGCGGAGTCTCTGTCGTGCGGCTTGGCGATGCACACTGGGCTGCCGGTCCTCACCAGTGATGTAGTCAAGGAGCCGCTCTGGGCGCCATGGCTTTGGATGGCCCAGAAGGCCGATTTTCGCGGCTGTTGGAGCTTCCCGATACGCACCACGGCCGGAACGTTCGTCGGCACGTTCGCGGTCTATTGGCGGCAGCCGCGTGAGGCGACCTCACAGGACCTGGAACTTGCCGCGCTAGTGACTCAGGCCGCCGCGATCATTATTGCTCGGCACACCGATGCAGAGATGCGACGAAAGGCGGAGGACGCGCTGCGGGAGAGCGAACAACGGCTCAAGCTCTTCATTGAGCATGCGCCTGTGGCCATCGCGATGTTTGACCAGGCGATGCGTTACCTCACAGCGAGCCGGCGTTGGCTAGATGACTATGGGGTGACGGATGACGTCATTGGTCGGGTGCACTATGAAGTGTTCCCCGAAATTCCGGATAATTGGAAAGAGGTTCACCGCCGGGGCCTCGCCGGCGAAATCCTTCACTCTGAAGGCGATCGCTTCGATCGTGCCGATGGCAGCGTGCAGTGGGTCAAGTGGGACGTGCGGCCTTGGCGGACCACCTTAGGCGACATCGGTGGCATCCTCATCGCGACAGAGGACATCACGGATCAGAAAAAAGCCGAAGAAGCGGTGCGTGAGAGTGAAGAACGGCTCACTTTGGCTCTTGCGGGTGGTGATTTAGCTATATGGGATTGGGACATTGAGTCCGGCCACGTCAGCTTCAATGAACGCTGGGCTCGCCTGCGGGAGTATGAGCCGTCTGAAATTGCCCCTCATGTCAACAGCTGGACGGACGGTATCCACCCCGATGATCTGCCTGTGGTGAAAGACGCGCTCGATCGGTATCTCACGGGCCAACACGCGACCTACGAATGTGAAATGCGCGTACGCACAAGGAGCGGCGGCTGGCGGTGGATCTTAGACCGTGGGAAAATCTCGGCGCGGGATTCTGAGGGGCGTCCTATCCGAATGAGCGGAACAGAGCTCGACATCACAGAACGCAAACGGACGGAGGAGGCGTTGCGTGACGCGCAAGCGCGGTTGCAACGATGGAATGTGGAGCTTGAACAGGCGGTGAATATCAGAACGGCGGAGTTGCACGAGTCGCAGCAACGGCTGGATCTCGCCCAGCGAGCGGCGCGCATTGGTACCTTCGATTGGAATCTTCATACGGGCGTGAATGTGTGGACGCCGGAGCTCGAGGCGATGTATGGGTTGAAGACCGGCGAATTTGCCGGCACACAACGGGCGTGGGAAGACTTTGTGCATCCGGATGATCGTGAGAGCGCCATTGCGGGCGTGAATCATTCCTTGGCAACGGGCGAACAGGTTGAACGCGAGTTCCGTGTCGTCTGGCATGACGGCACACTTCGGTGGCTTCTTGGGCGGTGGCAGATGTTGCGCGATCATGCCGGACAGCCGCTGCGCGTCACCGGCATCAATATCGATATAACTGAGCGTAAGAAGGCTGAAGAGGAGCTGATTCAGTCGCAAGCGCGGCTCCGCGCTCTCACAACCGAATTGAATCTCGCTGAGCAACGGGAGCGCAAACGCCTAGCCGCGGAGCTGCATGACCATCTGCAACAGATGTTGGTACTTGGCAAGATCCAACTGTCCCAAGCCAAGCGGCAGGCGGGAGTCATGCCAAAGTGTGCCGATCTCATTAACAAGGTGGAGGATCTCCTCTCTGATGCTTTGGTCTATACCCGGACGCTCGTCGCGGACTTAAGTCCGCCCGTGCTGGGCGAACATGGATTAGTGGCGGGTTTGCACTGGCTTGCCGAGTCCATGCGGAAGCGAAATCAGGTGGTCACCGTCGTCACGTCAAACCTTGACGAGATCAGGCTTCCGGAAGACCAGATGGCGCTGCTGTTCCTATCGGTCCGCGAGCTGCTGATCAATTCATGGAAATATGCCGAGACAGAGCAGGCCACGGTGACACTGGAGCAGAGCGATGCTGCATTGCGGATCGTGGTGAGTGATCAGGGCCGTGGTTTTGATCCTGCTGTGACGGCTGCTGCTGCGGCCGGGATACCTAACGGAGGCCTCTCCTCGAAGTTCGGTCTCTTTAGTATTCAGGAACGAATGCGTGCGTTGAGTGGTTCGTTCGATATCCAGTCAACACCCGGGCATGGCACCCGGGCTACCCTGACCCTTCCGCTAAAGGTATTTCAACAGAAAACAAATCGGCTATCCGGCCAAGAGTGAAGTCGGTAAGACACGATATCTTCAACGTTCGAGTGGGAACCGCGCCTCTTTCGCGGCGAAAACCCTCAAGGACCTTGATTTCACCGACGTCACCTCCGTGGTGATGACTCTAGACGAGTGACAAAAGGCGGACCATCCATTCCTGAAGCAGGAGCATGAGCCTTTCCCTTGGCCCGTGAGCACGCATGGGGCTTGAAGCAGTGAGGTTTCCGACCCATTCAATTTGGCTCTGACATTCCTCGATTCAAGACATATTTCGATGTCGAAATATGCCACAACTACTTCTCTGAACTGCCCTCTTCCGCCTCATTTCTGCTCATTGCCCTTCTGGAACCGCGCTTGAACCAATTGAAATAGCATCGAAACTGTCATCTCTCTCTTTTATCTAGTTGGCACC
>DASTJX010000212.1:0-3321 GCA_035716265.1 Nitrospira sp. | reverse complement strand
CGGAGGAGACTGTAAAGGCGACCATGGTGATCAAGAGCGGGTTCAGCACAGACAGATCAAGGTGGCGCGAACTCAAAAAAATCACGAGCAGTACGTAGGAGAGTTGCAAGAAGGTGGCCCCTTTTCCCAAAAATGTCGGAGCAATATCAATATTCGACTCTGTGAACTGTGCCACAGCGGTCCCTAGCAGAAGCATCGCATCGCGACTGACCACAAGAATCGTGACCCAGGTCGGAATGAGGTGGATCGCGGACAGCGTCACGAACCCTGACGTCAACAGCAGTTTATCGGCCAATGGATCCAGGAACGCACCCAAGCGAGTCCGTTGATTGGCGGCGCGAGCGATGGTTCCATCGAGCGCATCAGTGACGCCGGCCACCAGCAGGACGATCATGGCTCCATCGAACCGTTCGTAAATCAATAACCCGACGTAGACCGGAATCAGCAAAATCCGAAGAATGGTCAGACTGTTGGGGATATTCATGCGGTGTAGGAAGCATCCGGCGCCGCGCTGAGCAGCGAAATAATAGGAGGGGTGGGCAATGAAGTCAACGGCTTGCAGTCGGATGTCGATCCCCCTATACTGCAGCACCGCCTACACGAGGAAATACCATGAACGTGCTGGCTTCGCTGTTTAAGAGAGACGGACTCGTCGAAAAACATCAGCTCGAGGGTGTTGATCCCAGCGATCGTTACTTCAATCGAGCCGTTCTCGTCAACCGCACCGCTTCCGGCTACTCGGCCAAGATCATGTACGAGGCGCTCACAGTCGAGGGCCAATCACACCCGACGATTGCCGCCGCCATTACTGAGCTTGTCGAAAGATTGCAGTCGCTTGGGTTCAGCCGGCTCAGGACAAGGGCAAATTTCAGGGGCAGCAAATATCTCGCGGAAAAAGAAACCTGGATCGAGTATCAGGACCCTGCTTGATCAATTTGCCCCGCTCACGATTTCGCGAAACACCACATCATGAATCAGCGGTCGGAAGGCCCGGATGCTTTCATTCTTCCGAGTCGGATGCACGCGATTGGTGAGTAACACTACTTCCAATTTTCTGCGGGGATCAATCCATAACGAGGTGCCCGTGTATCCCAGATGGCCAAAGGATTCCGCAGATAGGTGCCTGCCGGATGACGAAGGCGCCGTGGGCGTATCCCATCCCAACGCCCACCTGGAGTGCGATGAATGTGACGACCTGCTAGTGAACTCGCGAACGAGTCTCTGATCGAGCATTGACCGCTGTTCTTCATAGGAGCGAAGCCAGACACCGGAGATGGCGAGCACGGCTTCCGCGGTGCCAAACAACCCTGCGTGCCCTGCGACGCCGCCCATGGCCGCAGCATTTTCGTCATGCACTTGTCCTTTCAGCAATTGCCGTCTCCACTCATCCCATTCTGTCGGAGCGATGCTTGAGACATCTACCGCCTCTCGAGCCGGATGCAAGTCCGTCGCAGTGGGATTGAAGCAAAGCGGGTGCGCTCCCAACGGCCTCGCGACGGCCTCGTAAAAATATTCGTCCAGCGGCTTTCCACTGGCGCGTTCGACCGCTAAGCCGAGCAGGATGAATCCAAGGTCGCTATATTCGCTCCCCTGGCCTCTTGCGTACAGCAATGGTTCATCGCGGATAAGGTGCAACACCGTTTGCCGGACGGGTCCAGATCGACCCCATACGATGCCTTTCGCGTGGAGTCGCTCATACAGCGGACGCCATCCGGGAAGACCAGAGCAATGCTGGAGGAGATCCCGTAAAGTCGCTGCCCCGATGGGGGTGCCCTCAAGATCGTCGAGACTGTGCTCTACCGGTGCATCGAGGTCCAGCTTTCCTGATTGCACAAGCAGGAGAATGGAAGTCACCGTGACCAACGGCTTGGTCAGCGACGCCAAGTCGTAGATCGTGGAAAGCTGCACGGGATCGTGTGGATCCGACGAGAGACAGCCGGCGACGACAAGACACTTGGGCTCACCGGCCAACCGCACCGCCAGCACCCCGCCGGGGAACACCCCGTCCAGCACCGCCTGATCCATTGCGGCTTGGATGATACCGGGTTCTTTCATAGACAATGGCCGCAGGCGATGGCAGAAGCGACTTCAAAACCACTTGCATCGCTCCGCGTAAACAGGAAGCTCAACAATGCGGTGGGCATTCGCAAAGGGATAGGTTCGAAAACATGCGAAGAAGGAAGGGCACGCAGGAAGAATCGCTGTAACATCCTCTCACAATGCAGGGCTCGACTCTCCCTCGAGCTTATGCTCGGCACTCGAAGCACCGTCTTGGAAGGCTTCTTGTTCTTCCACTTCCAGCATCCGCTCGAACGTGCGCAACGTCGCACGCAAGCGTTCGACCATTAAGAGCCGCTGCTTTTGCAACGCAGAGAGATCACGCCGGGTATCGGACAGCTCGACCCGAGCCTGACGTATCATCTCGCCGGCCTTGAGCTCAGCTTCTTTGATGACGAGCTCCGACTCCCGTTGCGCGCTGCGCTTGACATCCTCTGCGAGCGACTGCGCCGACACGAGCGTGTTCGACAGGGTAGCCTCGGTCCGCTTTAATTCGATCAGCTGCTGCTCGAGAAACGTGATTTTTTCCTTCTGCACCGCATTCTCCCGATTCAGCTCTTCGACCGTCTCGGCAATTTCTTCCAGAAAGCGATTGACTTCTTCTTTGTCGTAGCCGCGGAAACCGGTTTTGAACACCATTTGCTGAATGTCCAGCGGTGTGATTTTCATGTCTGTCCTCCTCTAGAATGCTTATCCGATCACTGTTGCCATTTGATGAAGAGAAGGCACAATAAACCTCTGTAAAAACATGAGAATAAGGATAAGGATAATGGGGGACACATCTACGCCAAGCCTCCAACCGATCATCCTTCGGATGGGAGCCAACGCCGGTTCAGTCACTTTTTCAAGAAACTGAACGATTGGATTCCACGGATCGGGGTTGACCCAGGAAATCACCGCACGGGCGATGACGACATACATATACAATTCCAAGAGATAATAGACGATCGAGGCCAATGCCGAGAAAAAATTTTCGACGACAAACATCAGCGCGCAAGCTCCTGCGAACGTTTTGTCGCGGCTTCGACGGCCCCCATCAGTGTAGCACGGAACTTGCCCTGTTCAAGCTGATGCAGTCCGGCGATCGTTGTGCCGCCGGGCGAGGCGACACGGTCCTTCAATGTTGCGGGATGGGTGCCGGTCTCAAGAACCATTCTTGCTGCGCCCAGCACTGTTTGAACGGCCAATAACTCTGCCGTTTGACGAGGTAATCCCATCTTGACTCCGCCGTCTGCCAAGGCTTCAAGGACTAGGAAGACATAG
>DASTJX010000211.1:0-12009 GCA_035716265.1 Nitrospira sp. | reverse complement strand
CTCAATGATGGGTATCATCTATTCAATTTTACAGGACCGGAGGCCATGCGGCAGGATCATATCCTCAAGCAACTGCCGGGAAACATGACGATGCTTTTCTCAAAAAATCATGTGTATGTGTTTGAAATTCCTCTTTCACAGTAGTTAGATCGGCAAGCTGTTCGAGCAGACTGGATGGAGCCAACCCTCTTGCTGCCATTTCAAACACATGCGAGACTATACGAATGAGTCTTGCCCTTTCTTATTCCCGCTTACAATCCCGACTGCGCCTCGCCCTCGGGCTGAATGCGATCGTTATTGTCGCTGAGTTCGTCGGCGGGATTCTGATCAACAGCATTGGACTCATCGGCGACGCCGGTCATAACCTCATTGATCAGGGTGCGCTGTTCGCCGCCCTCTATGCGCATGTCTTGACGGCTAGACCGGCCACGGAAGCGCGAACGTTCGGCTACCATCGGGCGGGCATTGTGACCGCATTTCTCAGCTCGTTCGTGCTCTTGTTGACCGCTTTGGGTATCACGATCGTGGGTGCGCGACGGCTCATCCATCCCGTCGCCGTGGACGGCGGCGGCGTCATGGCCATCGCCGCTATCAGTTTTGCCGCCAATCTCGGGATCGCGCTCCTGCTTCAGCACGGCGCGAAGGATGATCTTAATATTCGCAGTGCGTTTTGGCACATGCTGGCCGACGCATGGGTCTCACTCGGGGTGATCCTGAGCGGGGCGACCATTGTTGCGACCGGTTGGGCGGTGCTCGATCCGCTGATCAGCCTCCTCCTGGTTGGAGCGATTGTCCGCGGCGCCTGGCCGATTTTTCGCGAATCACTAGAGGTGTTGCTGGAGTCAACGCCGCCTGGCGTCAGCGCCTCCCATATCGCCGCCACCATCGAAGCGATTCCAGGTGTCGACAACGTCCACGACTTGCACGTGTGGGCGATCGAACCCCGACTGGTCATGCTGACCTGCCATGTGCTGGTCAACACGGATGACACGACGGTCACCAACGAGTTGTTGCGCGACATCCGTTGCCGGATCACTTCGGATTTCGGCATCACACACATGACCATTCAGCTCGAAACCCATTGTGCTCACAAGGATGCGATCCATTGCGACCTTATGGCATTGGCCAGCCGCGAGGACGATCATCTACACGCCCATCCCTAGCCGTGACCATGACTCAGCCTGCCGTGCCTTTCTACATCCTCTGCGGATCGCTTGGCGCAGGAAAAACGACGCTCCTGATGCGGCTGCTCGAACATTGGAAACGGATGGGCATTCGGGCCGGCGTGCTCATGAATGAGGCCGGCGAAATCAGCATCGACGGACCGCGCGTCGGCACCATCGCCGAGCAGGTCATGAATCTTGCTGGCGGATGCGTCTGCTGCGATACAAAGGAGGATTTGTCCTGGGGAATCGCACAACTCGTCAGGGAGTATAGATCCGAGCTGATCGTGCTCGAATGTTCCGGCCTTGCGGATCCGGCCGAAGTGGTCGACGGAGTGACAGATCTCTACACGGCCAGGCTGGCCAGGCTTGAACGGATCATTGCGCTGCTTCAGCCGATCGCCAACGATCAGAGCCCTTCGAGCACATTTGTCACCGAACAGGCGATTCGCTACGCCGATGAGTTGATCTTGAACAAACGGGATCTGTACGTGCCTGGCCACTGGGAACAGTTCAAGGCATCGATCGTGGCCCGCAACGCTCATGCACGCGTGTGGGAGACCACTCATGCACGAATTGATGCGGCTGCGCTGTTAAGTGGTCATGCCCGCTCCAACAGCGCGAAAACCACGAACGTCGAGTTCGGCAGATCACGGCCTTCTTCGGGCCTGCGCGCGGGCTATCATCCGATGGCGACAACGGTTCGATTACCCGGCCCCATGAACCGCGACCGCTTCTTCTCGTGGGCCAAAACATTGCCAAAGGAGATCGAACGGGCCAAAGGCTTTCTCCGCTTCATGCAAGAGCCCGAGTTGCAGGAATTCCACTACGCACCGCCCGGCGAGCCGACGATTTCACCGGTCATGCTGCTGGACGAACCAGAGAAGGCGATTGTCCTGATTGGAAGAGGCTATGACGTGGATCGTTGTGGCGCAGCGCTGTCAGCGTGCGTCGAGACGATCGACGACAATACCGGTTGACGAAACCGCGGCCCTTGAAGCAATAGCCAGGCGATGCCTGCGCCGCACAGCCCCCCGATCATCCATCCACCGATGACATCACTCACATAGTGCGCGCCGATATATATCCGGCCCATCCCGATCAGTCCTACGATGGGCCAACTGACCCACCCCGATCGTGGGTAGAGCACCTGAAAAAACGCCGCGGCCGCGGCAGTATTGACTGCATGGTTGGACGGAAAGCTGAACGTTTTACCGCAAGCCTGCAGGTGGACGAGATCAGCCAAGCTGACACAGGGACGCGGACGAGCGGCCAGATACTTTAGTTGAGCGCCGATGAAGTCCAATATCCCGATGGAAACGGCGAGAATCGGCGCGCCAATCAACCCTTCCCGCGGAAACCGCCACAGCCAATAGCTACCGAGGAGAATGCCAGGCAGCCAAAGCTTGTCGGGGTCTGACAAGGTCAGAAATACCCAATCGCTCCACGAATATCTTCCGGCTAGCTCATTGATCGCTCGTGTGAGAAAGACATCCCAATTCATCGCGTGGCCCTATAGTGTGACCGAGAGAACATCAACGGCATGAGGCCCTTACTTCGTATGGAAGTGAATGCGCACGGTCAGCTCTCCGTCGACAGGAACATCACCTTGCATCTGAGGGTCAAAGGTCCATTTTGAAAGAGCAGCGATGCCGGCAGCGGTCAACTCGCGATGCCGGCAGGGCTCAAGAATCACGACCGTGACCTTGGCCTCTTTTGACACCAGCATACGGGCTTTCATCCAATCGTCAATCACGCTGCCCTCGAGCGCCGGAGGAACGCCGGGCCAAGGCGTGGATTTCGGAACCGGTCCCACCTGCTGATCCTTGTTGAGCGAGAGGCCGTGGACGTGGACCTCCGGCAGTTCCAATACGTCTTCTAGATGGTCGCTCTCATGTGTCGCTTCATCACCGGCCGTGGCATGGGCAAAGATTGACAATGACCCGACAGCGAGCGAGATGAAGAAGATCATGACTGTGATGGACGAACTTAACGTGTCTTTCACTGGGCACCTTGTTCAGCTGACATATGGCCTAGAGGATTCCGCTTGATTGGGTACCAACCCACCCTGCAATCTCAACCCCGGCGCGCGGACGCGCCTTTCGCGCATCTGCATCATATTCTAAAAGAACCATTGTGCGCGGAAGAAAAAGGATCGAGGCATCCCGGCATGCGCAATCCCGAGTCCGATGCTTCCTTCGCCCCGGTTAATAAAATACTGTTGATCAAATAAATTGAGGATGTCAAATCCTAACAATATCTTTTGTCCGTGCCATGGAAGCGGAATGGTATGCGTAACAGAGGCATTGTAGACGGTGTAAGAGTTCTCATGCGACGAATTTGTTTTCGCTCCCTCTTCAGCCGTTCGTAATCCGGAACCGTAGAGCATCTGTCCAGTGAACGTCGTGCGCTCCGACAGGCGATAGGCCAACACCGCCGAGCTCGTCACGAATTGTGAATGATCGCAGAAGACGCCGCCGTTGGAGTTGATGTCATCGATCTCGGCTTGTTCGAGCAAGTAGTGACCGGACTGCAAACCATATCCTTTGCATTGCCCCCAACCGACGTTCCCCCGGCCGATCAGCCTGTCAGTAAACTGGACACGTAAAGATCCGTCGATCCCCCGCTGCCACCCTCGTTCGAATGCGAAGAAGTTCAAGAGCGGTGTGCTGCCGAATTGACCCGCGTCGGACAGGTAATGCGCCAGCTTGTAGTAACCAGTAACTTGTAACGTGGCATAGCGGTGGACCGCATGATAGCTGCCGACTTCGAAATAATGCGACCGCTCGGCGCGTGGACGAAAACCCGTAGGATTCTCCGGTGCTGCTGTCGTATCTTGGGTATTTAACTGAGCGAAGGCGACCTGTTCCACGTTCGGCGGCGTGAACAACCGGCCATAATAGGCGTGGAAGACGTTGGCTTGATTGTATTTGTACGTGACGCCAATCCGCGGACTGACCTGCCCTTCATTGTAGAACCCCTGGATCGCGTCTCCCCTTACGCCGACATTAAAGGTCCAATGCTCGTTTACGCTCCATTGGTCTTGGACCCAGAACTCTTCTCTCGTCTGAATGTTCTGGTTGGCGGCTTCCCTCGTGATGACTGAGCCTGCGGGCGCTCCACTGCTGGTATCAAAAGCAAAGATCTGAGACTGGTTGTTCGCCCGAGTGTAGTCGAATTGGAATCCTGTCTTGACTACATGGTGACTATTTGGCACCCAGGTATGATCGAGTCGAAACCCGCCGCTGTAGGCCACCCGACGTTGATTGGCGGCCTGGGCGTCGTCTGCGTCGTCCGCATACGCTAAGGCATTGAAGGGATCGGTCCTGAAGTCGGCGACGCCGCGCCGAAAGTACAGCCCCAGACTGGAGAAGTTGCTGGCGTTCACATCGTGTCGCCAGACTAGTTGCGTGTACTGGTTGTTTTCCTTCTGAAATTCATTGACCGATTGCGAAGCGCTCGGAGTGAAGCCCGGCGGCAATAGCGTGAGCACGTCGGCGTTCGCACTTAAATTAGGCATCGTCGGCACTTCGAATTTTGCCACTGAGTTGAGGAAGATCCAGGCGAAATTGTTTTTGTTGTCGTGCTGATAGTCTCCCCGCACATACGTGTTGTTCTTCTCGCTCTGGTTGTGGTGGTTGGTCTTTCCGAGCGTCGGAGGTTCGAGGCCCCGGTTCGTCGTGACATAACTATTCAACATGTAAAACCGGAACTTCTCGCCGATGGTGCCGCCGTATTCGAACGACGGATTGACCGTTTCGTTCGAACCACCGAACATCTGGACAGAGCCGAATCCCGGCTTCGTTCCGCTCTTGCTCGTGATGTCGAGCACCATTGCCGTCTTGTTTCCATATTGCGCTTCCAAGCCTCCGAGAATGATGTCCGCCCGTTCCCATGCACGCGGCGGAACAATGTCTGCAAAGGCGCCGGTGACCGTATCCGGAATGGGAATTCCGTCGATGCGGAATTGCTGGTTGGCATGATCTTGTCGGATATGCGTCTGTTTCAGCGAGCCATAGACTACGCTTGGAACTGTAAGGAGAATGTCGGGTACGTCCACGTTATTGCCGCGAGGAAGCGCCTCGACGTCTTTTCGGCTCAGCGGATAGACTGAACTGGACGCCTTGTACTGAATCGAGGGTAATGGCGAGACAATCTCCAATGCAATGTCTTTCGTCAGCGCCAAGGTGAGCGATACCAACGCTGGGGGTTCAGTCCCTATTTTCACGATGACATACTCACTGCGATAGGTTTCTTGCATGGCACTCACTGAGTAGGTGCCTTCTTTCGACACTGCTATGGCAAACTCTCCCGCCTGATTGGTGACGCCCTGTGTCACGAGGGTCCCTTCTTGATCCCGCACAAGAACGATGGCCTGGTCCACTCGCCGAAGATCTTGGTGCTGGACTGTGCCGCTGATCACACGAATGGCCGGAGGCTCAGCCTCGGCCGCCTGCGCTTGCCAAGTGCCATAAAAGGCCAGCGTGCCAATCCACATCGCTACGAGAAACCGATAGATACCCACTGCCCCTCGCATGATTACCTCCTGCATCATTCACACATCATGGCGAACGGTGAGAAAGGCGAGCCCTGATGAGGACGCCTGTCACGAAACGCGATGACTAGGTCGTGAACTACCTGCGGGGAGGTGCGCGAGAGGGACCGATGGAAATGGATTCGCGGGAGAGGAGAACAAACTGAGGAGGATGTTGGTAGTGATTAACAAGATTCCACGCACAGAAGACAGGGTCGCCAAGATCGACCGATCCAGAGGAATGCTGTTGCACCCACTGGCAGAGGTCGTTGTCTGAGTGTTCATGGCCGTCTGTGTCGGCAGCGGCAAGTTCATGATGCACGTCCATCGCCGCCGCAAAGGGAGCCAATGCAAGCAGGACAAGGACCAGCAAGACCGAGAGACCGCTCTTGACAAGACGGATGGGCGCGCAGGAAAACATGGCGGGCGCAGTCAGTAGCACACCAGTGCGAACGCTGTCAAACCAGTACACTTCGAATGCTCAAAAGATTGCGCGTTTTCAACGTGTTACGTAACCCGATGTAGACTTTTGTTGAAGATTTCGCTATGCTGCGACCCTTCGACCATTTGAAAGGCCGGACCAATGAAGCGACCCCTCGACAACCAGCACGTCATAGAAATCAAGGCGTTGCCATCTCCACGCGCCATCAAAACGAAGCTGCCGATCACCGACGATGTCGCCGCCCTCGTCGTGGAAACACGGGAGGCCATTCGTCGGATTCTCCACGGTCAGGATCGTGACCGGCTCCTCGTCATCGTTGGTCCATGCTCGATCCATGACCCGGAAGCAGCCTTCGAATATGCGGTCAAACTGAAACCGTTGTCGGACGCCGTTCGCGACCGTCTTCTCATCGTCATGCGGACCTATTTTGAAAAGCCTCGGACGACGGTCGGCTGGAAGGGACTTATCAACGATCCGCATTTGGATGGCACCTGCGATATCGCCACTGGGATGGAGCTTGCCCGGACGACTCTCCTCAAGATCAATCAATCCGGTTTGCCCTGCGCTACGGAGCTGCTCGACCCCATCAGCCCGCAGTACATCGCCGACCTGATTAGCTGGACGGCGATCGGGGCTCGGACGACGGAAAGCCAAACGCACCGGGAAATGGCCAGCGGCGTATCCATGCCCGTCGGGTTCAAGAATGGGACGGAAGGCAGTCTGCACGTCGCGGTGAACGCCATGACCTCAGCGCGAACCCCTCATCATTTTGTCGGGATCAACGCTGACGGCCAAACGTCGATTATTAAAACCATGGGCAACCCGGACCGCCACATCGTGCTGCGCGGGGGTGGCGGCAAAACCAATTATGACGCCGAGCATGTGGCGAAAGCGGAAGCTGCGGTGGCCGGTGAGGGCATTGCCCGATCGATCATGATCGACTGCTCGCATGACAATTCGAACAAGGACCATACGCGCCAGGCCCTGGTGGCTCGGGAAGTGCTGAGACAGTTCCGTGAAGGACGCCAATCAATCATGGGCCTGATGCTGGAAAGCAATCTCAACTCCGGCAAACAGACGTGGAAACAAGGCGTCGCACTCGCTCACGGTGTGTCCATTACCGACGCCTGCCTCGGTTGGGACGACACCGCGGCACTCCTCAATGAACTCGCCGAAAGCATCGTCGCCCGACCTGCCTGAAGCAGGATGTTAAACAAACCGTTCTTCTCATCCACCCATCCCCCACGATGGCCTAAGCAGTTGTTCAACAATCTGCTCATCAGCGCCTCGAAGTCCTCCCCTTAAGTCCTTGCCCTGAGGATTGCATGCTCATTGATACCCATACCCATCTCGACGATGCACGGTTCGACGGCGACCGCGACGCAATAATCGAGCGAGCGCGGCAAGCCGGCATCGAAGCCTGCGTGACGATCGGATGCGATCTCGCCACCAGCAGGTCGGCCGTGGCGCTTGCCGATCAACATCCGGACGTCTTTGCGTCCATCGGCGTGCATCCCCACGAAGTGAAACATGTCGAGGACGCGTGGTACGGCGAATTTCGCCGCCTTGCGCAGCACAAAAAAGTCGTGGCCTACGGCGAAATCGGACTCGATTATCACTACAACCATTCATCCCCTCAGAGCCAGCGGCAGCGGTTTCGAGAACAGATTCAGCTTGCGCGCGAGTTGCGTTTGCCTGTCATCGTTCATACGAGAGAGGCACAAGAGGACACCATCACGATCTTGAAAGAGGAGAAAGCCGCGGAAGTCGGCGGGGTGTTTCACTGTTTTTCAGGGGATGCGTGGCTGGCCAAGGATGCACTCGATCTGGGATTCTATCTTTCCTTTTCCGGGATTTTGACGTTCCAAAATGCCGCGATGCTGCGGGATATTGCCAAACAGGCGCCTTTGGATAGAGTGCTGGTCGAAACCGATTGTCCCTATCTCGCACCGGTTCCGCACCGGGGGAAACGAAATGAACCGGCGTTCGTCCCGCACGTCGCCAAGCAATTGGCCGCGATCCGTCCGGACGTGTCGTACGAAGACATCGAACACACTACCAGCGCCAACGCAAAACGGCTATTTAGAATCCCTTGAGTTGTCGGCTGCGCCGGCGGAGACTCTTCGGAAGTTTCCGGGGATTGCCTTTCTTCTCCGGCCCTCGTCGCCCTGCCTGGTCTTCACCGGTATCCAATTCTTTGTAAGGGACTGATGTTTTTGATGAATCCTGTCTAGACATTTTGTCGGCAAATGCTCGCGCACTGATGGCCAGCGCGCCGTGCGCCTGTACGGAATTCACGATTTCGTGATCGGAGCTGACGACTGCGCATTGGACGCCGTATTCTCTCGCCAACCGCTGAATCACCTGGTCGGCCCGCTGGCCCCGCTTGGAATAAATGACGTGAACTCCCGCACGGTGCTCCCGGTTTTCGATCGGCTGCCCCCGTTGCCAGCCGTCGAAGACGACCGTCAATGCATGGCCCTTCCTGTGCCGGTATCCAGCCAATTGTCGCAACAGAGCCTCTCTCGCCACGTCTGAGTACAGATCTGCTCCCAATGGCCGAATAACAGCCATGAGGTTATAGCCATCGATGACGACGTGCATGGCGATCAGACCCTACGCCCGCTTTGGGGAGCTGTCAAATCATTTGCAGCCCCTCTCGAGAAACGTCGCTCCCCTTGACAACCACTGAAACATCTGAGAGATACATATATCTTCCCACAACCTTCTGTGAAACCCATGCCCGCAACTGTCTTTCGCGTAGCCGCGTTGATCCTCGTGCTGGGACTGCTCATGGCGGATGGCTTCCTGCCAGACGGCGCCTGGCTTGGTCCTGCACACGCAGCATCGCAGGACCAACGGCGGGATCATCAGAGGGCATCCAAGCGATCACGGAACTCCAACGTCAGCCTGTCCCCGAACACGATCCCGCTCGCGAAGATCCAGAATTTGAGAACGGCCTTTCTGCCGGATTCTCTCCGCCTCGTGCTTGATCTTGACCGCAAAACACAGGTGAAAAAACACCGTCCCGCTCAAGAGGACGGAGTGGTTGTGGAGATCCCGCACGCCGCATTGACCAAATCGGCGCAGGCGAAAATTGCTCAAGGAGTCCTTGAGGGTCGCTTTGTGGTCAAACAAACCATCGGTGGCTCCGTCACGGTCGCACTGCCGAGCGGCTCGTTCGAAACCTATAGCCTCTTGTCATTGACCAATCCTCCTCGGCTGGTGGTTGACGTCATCCCCTCTGGGCTGCAACCGTCCGGATCCGTTCCGGACCCCGCAGACTCATCTATGCTTTCTGCCGCCCCACCGCAACCGGTTCCACCGCGTGCCAGGTCCTATAGGACGATCGTGATTGATCCCGGGCACGGCGGAAGGGATCCCGGCGCGCATGGACAACGCGGTACCGAAGAAAAGGACATCACGCTCAAGGTGGGATTGAAACTACGCGATCTGTTGCGCAAAGACCCCAACGTTCGTGTGCTCATGACGCGGGAGCGGGACGTGTTCGTTGAGCTGGAAGACCGCGCGCGATTTGCCAACGGCAACGAAGCCGACCTGTTCCTGTCCATCCACGTCAACTCGCATCCGCAACGATCGGTCCGTGGCATTGAAATCTATCATTTCGGCGAAGCGAAGGACCAGCGTGCACTCGAGTTGGCTGCTCGTGAAAACGGCACGCCCCTCGGCAGCGCCGGAGTGGGATGGGAATATCTCGTGGCCGATCTCCTCACAAGTAAAAAAATTGAAGCCTCCCTTGAGCTGGCCTGGAACACTAAAGAAGCGATGATCGCTCACTTGAACGGCGAATACGCGCTCGTGGATCATGGCGTAAAAACCGCACCCTTCTATGTGCTCCGCTTCACCAGTATGCCGAGCATTTTGACGGAAATCGCCTACATCTCCAACGCCGCTGAAGAGGACCTTTTGAGGACCGGCGGCTTCACGACGCGCATTGCGGAATCCCTGCATGAGGGTGTGACCGCCTTTCTGGCTGCTTCCAAAACGCCGGCACGCTGATGCGCCGCATGGCCCTGCCGGTCCGCCTATGCCGACTGTTAGGTTAATACTTGAATACGACGGTTCACGCTATGCCGGGTGGCAGCGCCAACCGGATCACCCAACGATCCAGGAAGCCGTGGAGACGGCCCTGTTTCAATTGACGCAACAGACCGTCGCGGTTATAGGGGCAGGACGCACCGATTCCGGCGTCCATGCCACCGGTCAAGTGGCGAGCTTCCGCATCGAGCGCGAGTGGACGGCACGTGAATGGACGCGAGGCCTCAACGCGAGGCTCCCCGTGGATATTGCCGTCCGGACTGCGGATCTTGTCCCGGACGATTTTCACGCGCGCTATGCCGCCCGTGGAAAACTCTACGAATACCGGATTCTGAATCGACCACAACGGCCGGCCCTCGATCGGGCCTATGTCTGGCATGTCCACAAGCCGCTCGATCACACCGCCATGGAACGGGCCACCATTCATCTGGTGGGCTCGCACGATTTTTCTTCCTTCGAAGGCACATTGACGGACAATGAAGATCCGGTCTGCCACCTGCAGCAGTTATCACTGACGCGCCGAGAGGACCGACTGACGATTCACGCGTATGCAGACCGTTTTCTCAAGCACATGGTACGTGCGATTGTAGGAACGCTCGTCGAGATTGGCCACGCGAAACGCACGCCGGAAAGTCTGAGAAAGATCCTGAACGCGAAGGATCGAAAAGCCGCAGGCAGAACGGCTCCTCCGCAGGGGCTGTTCCTCCTGCGCGTAGACTACGACCCCGAGCTCGAGTCCGCACCGGTCAGCCTCCCGACTACATGATACAGCCGGCAAACGGACTCGTGCCCTCGGCCTGAACGCCTTAGGCAGAACTTTAAAGGGGAACAGCGCGGAATGGGAAATCTGGCAGGCGAGTGTGGAGTATCGCTAGCGGGATGAAGAGTCGTCGCGATTCTCGAGTTTCTTGCGGAGTTCGATCAGTTCTTGCTCGAGAGCCAAAAACCGGTCGCTGATCGGATCGGGAAGGTTAATGTGGTCCATCGTGGCATCAGGAAGCCGCTCGCCTTGCGTCTTGATGACGCGAGCCGGAACACCGATGACCGTCGAGTTGGCTGAGACGTTCTTGAGTACGACGGAATTGGCTCCGATCTTCACGTTATCGCCGATCGTGATGCCTCCCAAAATCTTGGCGCCGGCGCCGACGACGACATGGTTGCCGAGCGTCGGGTGACGCTTGCCGCGTTCTTTTCCCGTCCCGCCCAGCGTCACGCCCTGGAACAAGGTCACAAAATCTCCGATCTCGGCCGTCTCGCCAATCACGACCCCCATGCCATGGTCGATAAAAAACCCGGTGCCGATGCGCGCTGAGGGATGGATTTCGATCCCGGTCAACCACCGGGCGATCTGCGAAATGATCCGCGGTACGAGCGGCACGCCATAGGATTTCAACCAGTGGGAGAGACGGTAGGCGATCAAGGCATGGAAACCCGCATACGTGAAGATGACTTCCAACCTGCTGGTCGCCGCCGGATCCCGATCGAACACTGCTTTGAGGTCTTGCCGAATCGCCTTGAGCATGCCCGCTATATTACGATGGTCACACCGGCTCAATCAAACAGACGGCGTGCGCGATCATACCTTCTTCCTTGCCGACCGCGTCGAGGCCCTCTCCGCTCTTTACTTTCACGTTGACTTGATCGGGATCGATGCCCGCCGCTTCCGCCATTTTGTTTTGCATAGCCGCCAAGTGAGGACCCAGGCGCGGGGCCTGCGCGACGATGACCGTATCGATATTGCCCACTCGATAACCCTTCGACTTGAGCTTGGTCATGACGTCTTCGAGTAATTTCAGACTCGACATACCCTT
>DASTJX010000210.1:0-4107 GCA_035716265.1 Nitrospira sp. | reverse complement strand
CGGCCTCGGCGCTGGAGGGTTGTTGCTGGCTACGCCATCCTGCGAGCGGCTGAAACAAGCCGAATGACGTTCAGAAACTATCCGTGCGGCCATGAGCGTAGGTGATTGATGCCGCGATCGAAGGGTAAGACAGAGAGCGCTGCCGGATGGCGTCAGGTGCTTCGCGACCGGAATGTGCGATGGCTCTACTCCGGGCAAATCATCTCTCAAGTAGGCGACGGCGTCAGCAAGGTAGCGTTGCTGTGGTTTGTGTATGCCATGACCGATTCCGCGTTGAAGATGTCGTTGATCGGCGTGCTGCAGACGATCCCGCCTTTGCTCTTCGGTCCCTTTGCCGGCGTGCTGTTGGATCGGATGGACAAACGGCGCGCCATGATCGTCATCGATGTCGTGCGAACGGGACTGCTCTCGTCCATTCCCATACTCTATGCCATCGGCTTATTGCCTTTGCCTGTACTCTATGTGCTCGTATTCACGACTGCCATGTTTTCCATGGCCTTCGGGCCGGCGTTGAACGCCACGTTGCCGCTGATCGTAAAAAAAGATCAGCTCACCCGCATCAATGCACTCATGCAGAGCGCCATGACCATTGGGCAACTCCTCGGCCCGGCGCTCAGCGGAATCTTGATTGCCGCCATCGGCGCCCAGAACGCGTTGTATGTGAATGCCGGGGCGTTCTTCTTTTCAGCGTTGTGCAAGCTGCCGCTGCGCCTGCCTCACATCCGCCCACACCGGAGCAGTCAAAATGTCTGGCGCCAGGCCGTCAGCGACCTTCAAGACGGCATCAGATTCGTGTTCGTCAAGCAGCGCCTGCTGTTCCTCCTGATGATTGTCGCATCGATCTTCACGTTAGGGTCGACGGCGTTTGTCTATCTCTTACCCGTCATCGGCGATCGGCTGCTGCACGTCGGAGCTGTCGCGCTGGGCTGGTTGTGGTCGTCGCTGAGCGTGGGAATCTTAATGACGACTGCCTGGTTACTCTGGAGGCCGCAGCAGTCGATTTGCGCACGTATCTGGATGATTGCCGTTGCGGCCGGGGTCGCTGCCTTCGCTGTGCCGGCATTGCTGATGAGCGAGTCGCTAGTGGTCGCCGCCGGCCTCATCGCCGGCATTGGCGCGACCTCTGGTCTCATCACGCCGCTCGTATCCGCTTCGCTCCAAGAAAGGACGCCGAAGGATTTGATGGCGCGTGTGTTCGGCCTGTTTAACACCGGCACGATGGTGTTTGCCATGATCGGCATGACCCTGTTCGGCTGGATGGCGGATGCATTGGGGCCTGCTGTCAGCCTGACTACGATCGGTGTGGTGAACGGCGCCGCAGCAGTGGTGTCGTTGGTGATGCTTCCCTGGTGCTATCGCCTAGCCAAGAAGACGTCTGGGCAATCAGCGCAATCGCTTCAATGCGCCTCATAAGTGGACAGTTTGTCCTTCTCTTGGAACGGTATGGCATTGTTCGACCGATATTCGGGAACTGGCCCTGTTGGCCTGCCTATTGAATACCCTTCATGTTTGGCCCTGGAATTGCAGAAGCATTCAACACATGAGAGCAAGAGCGGCCTGGTTTGTCTTGGTGGGAGGGATAGCCTGCGCATTTTCCCTCAGCGGCCATGCACAAGCTGAATACTACGTGGCCGGACAAGTCGGCGTGAATTTTGCCGACCGGCTAAAAAATATCGAAGGAACCGGCAGTCTCTTGAATCAACGGGCGCCCGATTTCGATCTGAAAAACTCTGTCTCCTACGGGGGAAAGTTCGGGTACTTCCCCGGCAACGGTCCGATGGGTGTTGAACTGGACGTGTTCAATAGTCAACCGAATATCAAGAATCTGGATGACGTTCCCGGCATTCACCTCGGCGTCACGAACGTCGGCGTGAATTTGCTTATGCGGTATCCCGGGCAGACGTTTCAACCCTATGCGGGTATCGGTGGCGCGTTACTGATTGCCCGGCTGTCGGAAAGTGCGACGACCAGAAGCGATACGGATGTCGGGTTCGGATTAAACGTCCTTGCGGGCGTACGGGCATTCATCACGCCCTATGTGGCGATCTTTACCGAGTATAAATATACGCATGGTACACTGACTTTTGCTGATGCCTTTGGGCCGGTGGGAGGATTCACCGGCGATTACCAGGTGCAGCACGTCATGTTCGGCGTCTCATACCATTTTTAAGCGAGCAATGGACAGGTCAAACGTCATGGCCCTTACGGTGCTCCGTTACCTTCTAGCTTGCGCGTTGCTCTATACCGCGGCAGCCTGCTCTGGTCCTCAGGTGATCCCTTCCGAGCTGGAGCAACAAATCGATTCATCGGTGTCTTTTCGCGACATCCAGGCATTTCCCCAAAGCATGCAGGGGAGAACGGTGTTGCTGGGTGGGGAAGTGTTGGCCGCCAAGCGGGTGCAAGACGGGACCGAGCTGGAGATTCTCCAGCTCCCTGTGACCACCGACGACCCACCCGCCGAACGTCGAAGCGAATCCCAGGGACGGTTTCTCGTGCTTGACCGGACGGTGACCGATCCGGCCTCTTTACCGCCAGGCACCCGCCTCACGCTTGTCGGAGCCGTGACCGGCGAAGCGACCCGCCGGCTTGACGAATCCACCTATCGATACCCTATTGTCGAGGCCAAGCACATGTATGTGTGGGAGCCGGACGCCTATCGTGAACGATCGCGCCGGCCCGTCGGACTCTTCGGCGGGATGGGATTCGGCTTCGGAAGCGGCGGCAGGAGCGGCAGCTTTGGCGGAGTGGGGATCGGCACGGGTTTCTAATTGCTGTGTGAGGGTGCCTGCTTCCACGTGGCTCTGCACCGTCCCCCCATCTCTCGTAGAGCGTCACGGTCGTCAGCGATCCGCTGGGCAGCTGCCTTGAACTTTCGCCCCCGAACGAGTTCAACTGAGCAGGAGTTGAGCGGGAACCTTCACGAGAAACGCGTCGATCCTGTTGCCTCCCATATTTGTCGTCCAGATAAAGTATTGGCCGCTGACGTCCAGATTGCCTTTCGGCAATTTGTAGTACTCCGTCCCCCCGCCGGACGCATTGAGGTCCGTCATGACCGGCGCCACCACGAGCTCTCGTTGAGTACCGTCGAGCAAGAAACAGAGAATCTCGTTTTGTGCCGCCCCTTTATCGGCGCTGCTGCCGCAGGCAAACTGTTGATGCATCGGCAATCCCGGCTTGGCGTTCTGATGGGAGACGTGATTCACACGGGGAACCTTCGAGCTCGAGCTATGGAAGACAGCAGGCCCCTTGAGCAGGGATGGAGCGAAGCTCCACGTGATGAAGGCGTTGGGCAGAGCATTGTACCCGTCAGCTCCGACCACATAGTTATAGCCCATATCGGCATGCCCTACGCCGCCGTTCTCATCATTAATCACGGTTTGGACACCGGTTTGCAAATCCACGATGATGTTCTCCGAACCGTTGCGGCCGTCGATATTGTCTAAAATCATGAGATAGTTGCCGCTTTTGTCGATATGGCACTCGTCAAAGGTGCCTCTCTTTGGGAAATATGAAAACTGCCCGGTCGCTTCGCTGAAGACCAGACAACCCAAAAAGCTACCAGTCCCCTTGGCGCGCAAGGTGGCACTGTGGACGAGGTCGTTGTTGCTGGAGTGCATTTGCCAGACCTCGCGGTTGCCTCCGAATTGCTCCGTGACGTCGAAGACCGTTTCGAAGTCATGCGTGGTAACGTCGTAACGCAAAAGCTTTGGTCCGTCGTTGATGTACAGCTGGTTGGTTCTGCTGGCGCTGAAGTACCACCCATCGCCGCTTCTGCCGGAGAACCGGTTGGTGTCGGGGAAGAGCGGCCCGACTTTTGTTATGGTGTCGGTGGCCTTGTCCAATCTGAAAAGCGTCGGACCGGAGCCCCCTTTCTACTGACTGAGGCTCAGGAAAATCCACATGTCGTTGCTGCCTTCATGCGCGTTGCTGTTCCGCCAGTAAGAGTAGCCGACAGGGGCCACGCAGTCCGTGCCCCCGCAATCCGAGGCGTCAGTGATGCGGAAAGCCTCGGTATTGTACGGAGGGGGAAAGAGGAATTTCCCCCGGTTCGGCGGAAGGAACGTGCGTAACTCCGCTGCACTCCAGCGAGGTCGAAGGCCGCCAGGC
>DASTJX010000209.1:0-2828 GCA_035716265.1 Nitrospira sp. | reverse complement strand
ACCCCGACGTCCCTCGCGCTGCAGGATCTCAACAAGGACGGGATCCCCGAGCTGATCGTCACAAACGGTGGCCCGATGTCGAGCGCGGTTTCGATCTGGCCAGGAATTGGTGACGGGACGTTTCGGCAGCCAACGGATTATAAGACCGGCAAGCGGCCCCTCGGAGTCAGCTTCGGGGATTTCAATAATGATCGCATCCTCGATCTGTTGGTGATCAACGGCGAACGCGATTCGTTTACCACGTTTCTCGGGAACGGCAACGCGACCTTCCAAGCAGGTAAGGACGCCGGAGCCGATGCCAGCCCCAACTATGGCTTGGTCAGGGATTTTGACGGCGACCGGTTTTCAGATGTCGCCATCGTCAACCTGCAATCCAATGATCTGTCCATACTGTTCGGGCGAGGTGACGGGACCTTCCAGTATCCGCCGCGCAATTACCGCACGCCGTCGGGCCCATTTGCCCTCGCTCTTTTCCAGGTGACGACGCAGAAGTTGGAGGAACCCGGGCTCGCGATTGCCAACAATGGTGCCGGCAGTGTATCGATCTTTCTGCACCGTGGCCACAAGGCCGTGTCCCAGGCCACGGGCTCTTGATCGTGCCGGGTATCGGCGATTCCCGCCCGGCCCTGTATCCAATGGACGCGTTGCTTGACACCCCGTGACGTGTCGGCTAGAGTTCGAAAAGGTTACAGATTCAAGCATGCGCAAGAGGGGACGTGCGGTCCTTTGTCTGGTGGTTTAGCATGGGATCATTAACCACCCTTGCGGTGCTTATGGTCCAAGGGGGAGTGAGAGACCTTTTCTACGGCACTCATTCCGCCGGTACCAGCGCATACCTCTCGTTTGGTACGACTATTTTTGGGGGCGGGCTTCTAGCTGGTTGTCTGGCGCTTATCTTGAATCGTCTTCGGTAGAGACTACCGCGCACAACAACACGCCGCATCTCGCCTGTTCATCACGAACTCGTCGGTCCACGCGCTCACGGACGCTGCAACGATGCACTGTTTGAAATGTCAGGGCTTCATGATGGTCGAGCGCCATTACACGCTGATGAATCGGCGGCTGTATGCTCGATGCCTGAACTGCGGATTTTGGATCGACCTCGCCGACATGCTGCGCTTCTTTCATAAGGTCATTGAAAGCAGCGTGCGGGGCGCTAAAATCAAAGAATCTTACACTCTCTAAGGGAGGACGTCACGATGGTCGAACCGGAATCGGCGGGCGCATGAAGACACCATTGCCTCGTGCCTCGTTGTTCTCCTCGTGGTCGATCCTGCTCCACGTCATCTTCCTCGTCATCGCACATGCGGGTGATCTGCACGCCGAGCCCGCGGCTCCCTCGCTCTCCGGTCCGTCACATGGTCCAACGAAGTCCAGTCAAGCTCATTATCGGCTCCCGTGGCGCCGCGTCCCGGCGCACAGTATATTGCTCAAGGATCTCAATACAGGCGCCACCCTGTATCAATTCAAGTCCGACCTCCGACTGTCGCCTGCCAGCCTGACGAAAATCATGTCGGCGCTCGTCATCCTGGAGCATGGACGCCTTGCTGACGAAGTGACTGTGAGCCGCAAGGCCGCCCACGCGCACAAGATACGGCTGCGCCTGCGCACCGGGCAGATTTTTAGGCTGGAAGATCTCTTGAAAGCCATGTTGATCGTCTCGGCCAATGACGCATGCCTCGCAGCAATCGAACATGTCGGCGGAGATGAAGACGGCTTTGTGGCCCTAATGAATGCAAAAGCAGTCAAACTGGGACTGGCGGATACACATTTCAGTAATGCCTGCGGTTTCGACGCGCCGGATCACTACTCCACCGCAGAGGATTTGGCACGGTTGAGCGAGATCGCGCTTCAAGACCCCATTTTCAAGGAACTCGTGCGAGAAGAGCGCGAGCTCATCATGCCGCTCAATGAGCATCGGTCGTACCTCCTCCGCAATACCAATCGCCTGCTGGGCCGGATTCCCGGTGTCGAAGGCGTCAAGACCGGCTTCACCTCCAAAGCAGGCCGCTGCCTCATTGCGAAGGTGTCTCAGGACGGCAGTGATTTACTGCTCGTCATTCTCAACTCCAAGCGCCGCTGGAACACCGCGACCAGCCTCATTAACTACGGTCTGCGCATTGCCCAGGGGCAGTCGCAACTCCTTCGCTAGACAGCCCATGTCGCAGCCCTCCGATGACGGCCCATGCCGTTGTCGGCGTGCCTACGCACCGACTGCAGGTGTCACCCATCAGGCAGCGAAGGCGAAGGGCCAGTCTGTGTACGAGTGGTGAGCGATTGGGAGGCCGGAACAGATGTGGCGTGCGGGTCGCAATCTCACGCGGGTCGCTCAACAAGCCGTCAATGCGGCTGCGCGAACTCTACGTTGACATCCTTCCCAAGATAGTTGACCTGAAAACCTTGTTTGTCATACGCTAAGACTGCGCCCATGACGTTCTCGTCTCCGTAGTCCTCTTTCCCCAGCAGCTTGCGAACATCATCCGGGCTTTCGCTGTTGAGAACATTCCGAAAGATTCCACGCGTCTTATAGGCAAATCGGTTGTTAATGAAAATCAGATCCACCTTGCCATCCTGAACTCGCACTCCGGCCATGGGGCCGGTGGGCTTTCGCTGGTCCAGCAAGAATATGAAGGTGGCTTCCTGCTCGGCCTTCACTCCGGGAATCTTCTCGTTGATAAGGATATCGATCGCTTTGCCTTCCGAGTCACCCAGCTTCACACCGAAAAGCGAAACGTCGGGACTGGCAATTGCTTTGGGATCCATCAAATCATTCTTGCTCAGTTCATAAGGCTCAGCGCCGACTGGGAAAATCGGGCCACAGAACGCAG
>DASTJX010000208.1:0-6913 GCA_035716265.1 Nitrospira sp. | reverse complement strand
ATGGCTGACCATGGACCAGGCGATCAAACATTGCGCAGCCGGCATCGGGATCTGGGAATGGGCGAGCAACGACAAGGGTTCAGATCCGGACGTCGTGATGGCCTGCTGCGGGGACGTGCCCACGCTCGAAACATTGGCTGCCGTGGATCTGATTTGGCAACACGTTCCGTCATTAAAGATTCGGGTCGTCAACATCGTGAACTTGATGAAATTGCAGCCGCCGACCGAGCATCCGCATGGTCTCTCGGACTTCGATTTCGACGCGCTCTTTACGAAGGACAAGCCCATTGTGTTCGCCTTCCACGGCTATCCTTGGTTGATCCACCGGCTCACCTATCGCCGAACGAATCACAAAAACCTGCACGTGCGCGGGTACAAAGAAGAGGGGACAACCAGTACGCCGTTCGACATGGTGGTGATGAACGATCTCGACCGGTTTCATCTTGTTGCCGACGTCGTGGACCGCTTGCCGCAGCTTGGATCCCGGGCTGCCTATGCCAAACAGGCGATCAAAGAGAAACTGGTCGAGCATAAGCAATACATTGCCAGATACGGCGAGGACATGCCCGAGATCACCGATTGGCAATGGGGACAGTCGACTGCCAAGGGAAAACGTAGGAGCTCAACGGAAGGGGATAACGTTTAGAGGTGCGGCAAGAGATCCACATTCCCCGATCTGGAGGGAGGCCGTCATGACACCTGAGCGCGCAAAGGAGCTTCTTCAGCAATACGGAGTGGGGCCGATCCAATTCTCCGGCACCCACGATGCTCTCTACGAACGGCATCTGACGTTCGACAACGTCGTGGACGTTAAGAAGGCGACCGCTCGGGAGCAGTTTGAAGCGGCCGCCCGCTCGCTTCGAGACATCATTTCCCAGCGCTGGCTGATGACCGAACGGACGTATGCCGAAAAGAATCACAAGCGGGTGTATTACCTGTCGATGGAATTCCTGCTGGGCAGATCCTTCGCCAACAACATCACAAATGCCTTGCTTGAGCCGTTGGGAGCCGAGGCGGCCAAGAAGAAGGGCCTGGATCCGCTGGCCTTGACGGAGGCTGAGCCGGATGCCGGCCTCGGAAACGGCGGACTGGGCAGGCTGGCCGCCTGCTTCATCGATTCTATGGCGACGATGGAGATTCCAGGCATGGGATACGGGCTGCGTTATGAGTATGGCATTTTCAAGCAGACCATCGTGGATGGCTGGCAATGCGAACAGCCGGATCACTGGCTTCGGAGGCCGGATCCCTGGGAGGTGGCCCGTCTCGAGGAAGCGGTGGAGGTAAAGCTGAATTGCTCGTTCGAATTGTGCGGCGGCATGCTGCGTCCCGTCCTGGGCCGGCCGTCGATTCTGCTCGGCATCCCGTTCGATCGGCCGGTGATTGGTTATGGCGGCAAGACCATCAATACCCTGAGGCTGTGGGCTGCGAGCACGCCGGATTATTTCGATTTTCAGCAATTCAGTCGGGGTGATTTCGTGGGCGCGCTCGCCGAGACGCTCACCGCCGAAACGCTCACACGCGTGCTCTATCCCGACGACTCCACATCGATGGGGCAGGGGTTGCGCTTCCTCCAGGAGTACTTCCTGGTCGCCTGTTCATTGGGCGATCTCGTGCGCCGCTTCCGCCGCGGCAACTCAAACTGGACGGCCCTCCCCGAGAAAGTGGCCGCGCAGATGAATGATACCCATCCGGCCATGGCCGTGGCTGAGCTCATGCGGATTCTGCTGGACGAGGCACACCTTGAATGGGATCAGGCGTGGGACCTCACGCAACGGACGCTGGCCTATACGAATCACACGCTGCTGCCCGAGGCGCTGGAAAAATGGCCGCTCGAATGGTTTGAAGCCATGCTGCCGAGGCAGCTCGAAATTATCCTCGAGATCAACCGGCGTCTGCTCGATACGGTCCGCAGCCGCTTTCCAGGCGACGACGGGCGCACCGAGCGTATGAGTCTCGTGGAGGAAGGTCCCCGGCGCAAAATCCGTATGGCCAATCTGGCCATCGTCGGCTCTCACAGCACCAATGGGGTGGCGGCAATTCATTCCAAGTTGCTTCGCACCACGACGGTGAAAGACCTCGCCGAACTCTATCCCGAGCGGTTCAATAACAAGACCAACGGCGTCACACCGCGCCGTTGGGTGCGGCTTGCGAACCCCGCGCTCTCGCATGCAATCACGGACGCCATCGGAGATGGATGGATCACCGATCTCAGTCATTTCAGGAAGCTCAAGGCTCTCGCCGGCGACCCGGCATTTCGCGAGGCGTTTCTTCGGGCAAAGCGTGAAGCAAAGCAGAATTTTGCGCAATGGCTCGAGGCCACATCCGGACAACGTATCGATCCAGACAGCATGTTCGATTGTCAAGTTAAACGGATTCACGAGTATAAGCGGCAGCTCCTGAACGCCTTGCGCATCGTCGTGCTCTACAACCGGTTGCGCGAGAATCCCGGGGAGAACCTGATGCCGCGGACATTTATTTTCGCCGGCAAAGCGGCGCCGGCGTATCACTTGGCAAAGGTCATCATCAAGTTCATCAACAACCTCGGGAACACGATCGACGGAGATCCCCTCGTGCGCGGACGGATCAAAGTCGTTTTTCTGCCGGAATACTGCGTCTCGGTTGCCGAACGGCTGATACCTGCTGCCGATGCCTCCAATCAGATTTCCACCGCCGGCTATGAGGCGAGCGGAACGAGCAACATGAAGTTCATGATGAATGGCGCACTGACAATAGGGACACGGGACGGCGCCACGATCGAAATGGCGGAGGAAGCCGGTGAAGAGAATTTCTTTCTCTTCGGCTTGACCGCGGAGCAGGTGGCCGGTAGCCGCGACTGGTATAACCCGCGTTGGCACTATGAACAGGAGCCGGAAACCCGGGCGGCGCTCGACCTCATCCTCTCCAACTACTTCAGTCGGAATGAACCCGGCGTCTTCGCCGCCTTGGAGCACACGCTGCTCACGGGAGGCGACCACTACATGCATCTTGCGGATCTCACGTCGTATTTGAATGCCGATCGCGAACTCTGCGATCTTTATGCTGATGCGAAGGGATGGGCGCAGAAGGCGATTTTGAACGTCGCTGGTTCAGGGAAGTTTTCCAGTGACCGCACGATTGCGGAATATGCGGCCGGCATCTGGAATGTGAAACCCTGTCCGATTGTGTGACCGAGCTCAATTGCAGCAAGTGGAGTCATGGCAGAGAATCTTCCCATCGTGTATCTGGCCAGGCATGGTGAAACGCCCTGGACCGTCTCACGTCAGCATACCGGTCTGACCGATCTGCCGTTAACCGAGCGCGGCGAACACATGGCGCTGGAACTCGGTCAGCGGTTAAAGGGATTGACGTTTGCCAAGGTGTGGACCAGTCCCTTACAACGGGCGGTTCGCACTTGCGAATTGGCTGGTTTCAAGTCAGGAGCAGAGGTGGATAAGGATCTGGTGGAATGGGACTACGGTCAATATGAGGGACGCCGGACGGCCGAGATTCGTGCGGAACGGCCTGATTGGGAACTCTTCCGCGACGGCTGTCCAGGCGGCGAAACGCCGCAACAAGTGAGCGTGCGTGCGGACCGGATCGTCAAGCGGTCGCGCGAGGTATCTGGGAACGTCCTGTTGTTCACGAGCGGACACTTTTTGCGAGTGCTTGCGACCCGTTGGCTTGGGCTCGAGCCGACGATAAACTGCAAGTTCTTCATGCTGAGCACCGCAAGTTTAAGCGCCCTGGGGTACGAGCACGATGTGAGCCGACCCGTCATACGCCTATGGAACGAGACACGTCATGTGGATCTGATGCAGGACGAATGACCCACTGTACCCCGGCAGAGTTGTTATCAAACTCCTGAAGCCAAGGAAGTGCCATGCCAACGACAGCACATATCACCCGTCCAAAGATCAAACGGATCACGCCGCTGCCAAAGCGGCCGGCTTGGAAGGCCCTGCAAGCTCATTACAAGTCCATCCGGCAGATACATCTTCGCACGCTTTTCGCGGAGGATCCGCAACGAGGTACTCGTCTGACCGCCGAAGCCGCAGGCCTGTTCCTGGACTACTCGAAGAATCGGATTTCCGATGAAACAATCAAGCTTCTTGTGCAACTGGCTGAGGAATCGGGCTTGTCAGAACGAATCGAGGCGATGTTCAACGGCGAGAAGATCAATCCCACCGAAAACCGGGCTGTGCTTCACGTCGCCCTCCGCGCGCCGCGGGACGCCTCCACCATGGTGAATAAAGAAAACGTCGTCTCCAAAGTGCATGCGGTTCTCGATCAGATGAGCGACTTTTCCAACCGCGTTCGAAGCGGGCAGTGGACGGGATATACCGGTAAGCGCATTCGGACTGTCGTGAACATTGGGATCGGCGGATCAGATTTGGGGCCGGTGATGGCCTTTGAAGCGCTCAAGCATTACAGCGAGCGAGGCATGACGTTTCGTTTCGTCTCCAATGTGGACGGAACCGATTTAGCGGAAGCCGTACGGGATCTCCATGCTGAGGAAACGTTGTTTATCATCTCGTCGAAAACGTTCACCACGCTCGAGACAATGACGAACGCCAACAGTGCTCGCGAGTGGTCACTCAGAGGGCTTGGCGGCGATGTGCAATCGGTGGGGAAACATTTTGTGGCCGTGTCGACCAATGCAGACGCCGTGGCGAAGTTCGGCATCGATACGGCCAACATGTTCCAGTTCTGGGACTGGGTGGGGGGACGCTATTCGATGTTTTCCGCCATTGGCCTGTCGACGATGCTGGCCATCGGTCCGGAGCACTTCCGTGCCATGCTTGACGGCTCTCATCAGATGGACGAGCACTTTCGCACGGCCCCTTTTGCACAAAACCTGCCGGTGCTCATGGGTTTGCTCACCATCTGGTACGTCAATTTTTTTGGGTCAGAAACCGTGGCAGTCCTTCCTTACGACCAGTACTTGAATCGTTTTCCAGCCTATCTCCAGCAACTGACGATGGAGAGTAACGGCAAGCATGTGACGCTCAATGGGAAAGACGTGTCGTATGACACCAGCCCTGTCTACTGGGGAGAGCCCGGAACCAACGGCCAGCATTCGTTTTATCAAATGATCCACCAGGGAACCAGACTCATTCCCGCCGACTTTATCGCGTTTCACCACTCACTCAATCCGCTCGGTCGCCATCACGACTTGCTCATGGCCAATGTGTTCGCTCAAGCCGAGGCGCTGGCGTTCGGAAAGACCGCAGAGGAAGTTCAACAAGAGGGCACGCCGAAGTGGCTTGTGCCGCACCGGGTGTTCGAGGGAAACCGGCCGTCGAATATGCTGCTCGCCGAGCGGCTGACGCCCGAGATTCTCGGCAAGCTCGTCGCGCTGTATGAGCATGCCGTGTTTACGCAGGGCGTGATCTGGAATATTGATTCCTTTGATCAATGGGGCGTCGAACTTGGCAAGGTGTTGGCGCAGCGCATCGTTCCGGAACTCGAGAACCAGGATGATCCCTCGCTTCAGCATGACAGTTCCACCAATAACGTCATTCGTCGCTATCGAAAGCATGCCCGTACCTAGTCTTTGAAGCATCATGAATGCCCTAAGAGGCGAGCCCTACGGCCGCTCATGCGAGGATGATCTTTGAAGCAGGCGAGGCCTGAGCCATCACCAGGATCGACGCCGTTTGCCATGCAGTCCAGGGGGAGCAGCGCCCCTCTCGGTGCGACGGTCCAGCCTAAGGGCGTCAACTTCAGCCTGTACTCGCGTGATGCCACCGGAATCGAGCTGCTGCTCTTCGATGAGCCTGAGGATCTAAAGCCATCGCACGTCATCCCTCTTGATCCCGCAACCCGTTCTTATCACTATTGGCACGTGTTTCTTTCCGGTGTTCGGGCCGGGCAGCTCTATGGATATCGCGTGTATGGGCCGTTTGATCCCCACCGCGGTCTGCGGTTTGATGCAACCAAGGTTCTGCTCGATCCCTATGGTCGCGGGGTGGCGGTGCCAGAAGGGTATAGCCGCATTGCCGTTCAACACGGGAAAGACAACACCGCGACAGCGATGAAAAGCGTGGTCGTCGATCCCGCTGCATACGACTGGGAAGGCGATACACCGCTCGAGCATCCCTCCGCCAGGACCATCATCTACGAAATGCATGTGCGTGGATTCACGCGCCATCCAAGCTCCGGCGTGGCAGCGAACAAGCGCGGCACCTATGCCGGCCTGACTGAAAAGATTCCCTACCTTCGCGATCTTGGAATCACTGCAGTCGAACTGCTGCCGGTCTTCCAGTTCGATGCGCAAGACTCGCCGCCGGGAAAAATGAATTATTGGGGTTATGCCCCTGTCTCGTTCTTTGCGCCTCACCAGGCCTATAGCTCGCGTCGAGATCCGTTGGGACCCGTGAACGAATTTCGCGACATGGTCAAAGCGCTTCATCGCGCCGGCATTGAGGTCATTCTGGATGTGGTGTTTAACCATACGGCAGAAGGTAACGAGGGCGGCCCCACGCTGAGTTTCCGGGGCCTGGCCAACGAGACCTACTACATCCTTGAACACGACCGGTCCCGCTATTCCAACTATACCGGAACCGGGAATACGCTCAACACCAACCATCCCGTCGTTCGGCGCATGATCGTCGACAGTCTCCGTTATTGGACGCGGGAGATGCACGTGGACGGATTCCGGTTCGATCTCGCGTCCATCCTGGCGCGTGATCCCGCCGGTCAGGTCCTGCCCGATCCGCCTGTCTTGTGGGATATCGAATCGGATCCGGCCCTCGCGGGCACGAAGCTCATCGCCGAGGCATGGGATGCGGCGGGACTCTATCAGGTAGGAAGTTTTGTCGGAGACAGCTGGAAAGAATGGAACGGGCGATTCCGCGATGACGTCCGCAGCTTCTTCCGCGGCGACCAAGGGTCTTTGGTGCGGTTCGCCGACCGCTTCGTCGGCAGCCCGTCG
>DASTJX010000207.1:0-12715 GCA_035716265.1 Nitrospira sp. | reverse complement strand
AGCCGAACTTCGATTTCCGCGGAATCTCCCACGACGTGATTGTTGGTAATAATGTGCCCCTCCGGCGTCATGATGACGCCCGCTCCGGACCCGGGCGCATTGGGGACACGCTCGGCTGCAACGTCACGTCCTTTGCCTAGGGCATTGATGGGGAAGAGGCTCACGACGGAGGGTTTGGCCGTCTCGGCCAGTTCCGTGATGACGGCCTGCATCTCCTCGAGAAGCCGCAGGCCATTTGAGCCTGCACCGGGTGCGGCGGCTGGTTCAGCCGCAACAGCCGAATCCGCTTGAGGGAGCAGTGCAAGCAAAGAGAGCAGGGACAACAGGACGATGAATCGGCAGCGCATACGTGTAGTGTACCGCAGGTGATCGGGAAAACCTATCAAGCCGGAAGTCATCGGGGAACTCGGCGAGGTCAGGCATTCCTCGTACGGCCGGCGGTAAACCAGGCGGCGATGTGATCCAGATCGGCACGGGAGCCGATGGCAATAACGATGTCGTCGGCACGGAAGACGAACCGGTCGGTCGGCGGAATGAGAAACGGCCCACGAAACACTGTGACCAATCGCACGCTCGACGGCCATGTCAGCTCACAGGCTTCTTTGCCAACCACATGACAGTCGTGCAGGACCGTGAGGCGCTCGATGGCGGCCGACCGAAGACTGAGGTCCCGCTGCAGCGTGAGGAGATCGCCATGGATTGCTTCCAACTTGAGCTGCCGGATTTGGGCATCGACCTGAACGAGCGTCTGCTTCAGCCGATGGACACGGTCGGTCGCGTGATTGAGCGTGCGCTCACACTCGGTCAGTGAGAAGCCGGTACGAGCCGGCGTGAGACTCGCAAGCTGTCGACCCAGTTCACCTTGGACAGTTTCCATCTGGGTCAACAAGCTGGCCGCCTGTCCGTGAAGCCGTAAGACGTGCACTTTGCGGTTGACGCGCTCGGCAATCGCGACAACGGACTCATAGACGGCGCTGCCGGTCAGGGACAATTCCTTCTGAAGGCGGCCAAAAAATTCGAGCGACATAGGAATGAAGAATGTCTGATAAGGGATATTATGTCAACTAATGCGGATGCTTCCAAGTGAGGAGCGCAAGGCTCCGTACTTACTCTCTTCTCCCCCCTCCGGTCAATCGAAGCGCAGTCCCGTAGATTGACAAGCCGACGCTGCAACGTTACACCAAGGCATGGCTCTTCATCCCTTGGCGGGTCAACCCGCGCCAGCGACGATGCTGGTCGATGTCGACCAGTTGCTGGCTGCCTATCGGCACGTCCCGGATCCGGCAATCCCCGGCGAACGGGTAAGTTTTGGGACGTCAGGACATCGTGGTTCATCCCTCAAGCGATCCTTTAACGAACATCATGTTCTCGCTGTGGTACAAGCGATTTGCGAGTACCGCTCTAAGCAAGGGACTACCGGTCCCTTATTTGTGGGCATCGACACGCACGCGCTCTCGCGGCCCGCGCTCGACTCGACGCTGGAAGTTTTGGTGGGTAATGACGTCGAGGTGATGGTGGATCGTCATGGCGGCTATACGCCGACCCCCGTGGTCTCGCATGCGATTCTTACTTATAATCGCGGCCGGTCATCAGGGCTAAGTGACGGGATCGTGATCACGCCGTCCCATAATCCCCCTGAAGACGGGGGCATCAAGTACAACCCTCCACAAGGCGGCCCGGCCGATACGACGGCGACCAAATGGATCGAAGAGCGGGCCAATAGCTTGTTGGCGGCCAAGCTGCAGGGTGTGATCCGGCGAGCCGGATCATCGAGCAAGCGCAATCCATTGATACATGAGCATGACTATATTGGGGCGTATGTCGCAGATCTCGAGCACGTGATCGATTTCGAGCCGATCCGAGCCAGCAAGCTCAAGTTGGGCGTCGACCCGCTCGGCGGCTCGGGAGTCGCCTATTGGGAACCCCTTGCCGAACGCTATCGCTTGAACATCGAAATCGTCAATGCGAGCGTCGATCCGACCTTTCGGTTCATGCCGCTGGATTGGGACGGCAGAATCCGGATGGATTGCTCCTCTCCATACGCCATGGCGAATCTGATCGCGCTCAAAGATCGATTTGATGTGGCGTTCGGCAATGATGCGGACAACGACCGTCACGGTATCGTCACGGGCTCGGCCGGTCTCATGAATCCGAATCACTATCTGGCTGCGGCTATTGCCTATCTCTTCTCGCATCGGCCGCACTGGAGCGCCGGCGCTCGCGTCGGCAAGACACTGGTCAGCAGCAGCTTGATTGATCGTGTCGCGAAGAAACTCCGACGCACGCTGGTGGAAGTGCCGGTCGGCTTTAAATGGTTTGTCGATGGCCTCTTGGATGGTTCGCTCGGCTTTGGAGGGGAAGAAAGCGCGGGAGCGTCCTTCTTGCGGCGCGACGGTCTCGTCTGGACCACCGACAAGGATGGCATCATCATGGATCTGCTGGCAGCTGAAATGATGGCGACGACTGGCCGGGATCCGTCCCACCTGTATCACACGCTCACGGTTGAATTGGGTGAGCCGGTGTATGCGCGTATCGACGCACCAGCCACCTCTCAGCAGAAAGCGGCGCTCTCGAAACTTTCCTCCGACCAAGTCCCGGCCCAGACGCTCGCCGGCGATCCGATCCTGGCCAGGCTCACCACGGCGCCCGGCAACGGAGCCGCGATCGGCGGACTCAAGGTGGTCACCGCGCAGGGCTGGTTTGCCGCCCGTCCTTCAGGCACTGAAGACGTCTATAAACTGTACGCCGAAAGCTTCAAAGGACCGGACCACCTCTCGCTGATCCAGGCGGAAGCGCAGGCGCTGATCGCGAAAGTGCTCACGCCGGCTTAGCGGGAGGCGTGTTGATCCGCATGGTAGGAGCTGCGGACTAAGGGACCGGATTCGACGTGGACAAAGCCCATGGCCAGCGCCTCCGTCTTGAATGCGGTGAAGGAGGCCGGCTCGTAAAAATGGGCGACCGGAAGATGCTGTGTGGTCGGCTGGAGGTATTGGCCGATCGTGACAATGTCGCACCCGGCTCGACGCAAGGCGTGCAGGACAAGGCGGATCTCGTCCGGCGTCTCCCCCATCCCGATGATTAATCCTGATTTGGTGGTCAGTCCGGCGCACTTGGCACGCGCCAAGACCTCCAGCGATCGGTGATATTTCCCTTGCGGACGCAGGATCGGAAACAGCCGTGGAACAGTCTCGATGTTGTGGTTCAAGACATCCGGCTGGGCTTCGAAGATCACGTCGAGTGCGGCGGCGTTGCCTTCCAGATCAGGAATCAGCACTTCGATCGTGCAATCCGGATTGACCCGCCTCGTGTGGCGGATGGTTTCAGCAAAGATCGCCGCGCCGCCGTCCGCTAATTCGTCTCGATTCACGGAGGTGATGACGGCGTGTCGGAGACGCAATGCCTTGACGGCTTCGGCAATCCGCCGCGGTTCATCCTGATCGACGGCGGCGGGTCGACCTGTCTCGACAGAACAATAGTGACACCGTCTCGTGCAGACGTCGCCCAAGATCAAAAACGTGGCGGTGCGAGCATTCCAACACTCCCACCGGTTGGGACAGCGGCCTTCCTCACAAATCGTGTGAAGCTTGAGGCGATCGACGGTCTGCTTGATGTCCAAGTAGTCCGAACCGGTCCTGGCTTCGACGCGGAACCACGCCGGCAGGCGTGGCCTCGAGTGCGAGCGCAGGGTCTCGATCGAAATCAAACTCTTGGGTGAGTCGCTAGTCACTTCCGTGAAACCAGTTACGGATTGTCGACAGCAGCCCCGAGCCTCGATCAGGCGTCGGATCGGCATACTCGATCCAGGGTTCCTGTGAGCCCAGGTACGTTCCCTTCCGAAAACTCAATTGGGTTTTGAGTTGACGATACCCCTGCGCATGAAGGTCGTGGATCAACACCAGCAAGGCGGCCTCTTCCGTGGCAGACGGCGCGGAGACAATCTGCGTAGACTCGTATCGCAGTCGAGCACGGTACTGCCCTTCCACGGGATCAATATCGACTGGCCGGCTGAAGCCCCTCTGACGGTCGTCAAGCCCGGCGAGCTGGAAGCGGTCAACCAAACTGTTGATGGCGTCCTTCTTCTCATCCATTCCAGGTTCCGGCGACTATAGACACCCTCCCCGCCCCCCACGGGGTTTGCCAGATATTTGCCGGGACGTGCCTCGCTCCCCACAGCGCGTGCGTGAGAGGGAGAGGCTGGCGCCTCTGCATTTTTTCTTGCCGCCCTGCAGCGTTTCTGCACAGTGTCCTGCGCAACTTTCCCGCTAATCCAGCGCTCGAAACACGGCAAGCAGATCGCTTAACGCGAGGGTTTTCTGCTTCAAGACGGCGCGCTCGGCGACCAGTCGCTCATGCAGTTGGGCATTGCCAGGGCCGGCTTTCAGGCAGGAGGCGCCCAGCGCAAGGATTCGATCGCATTCTTCAGTCAATTTCCTTTTTACGACTGGATTGACGGAGAGGATGCTCATTAATGTCCGGCGAGTCTCCGTCAAATGCGCATCAAGCTCGGCGTCTGGATAGCTTGCCCGCGCTACGTCGTTTACACAGCGATCGAGGTATTGTGAGAGAAACACATAGAGACGGACGAGCGCGGCGGCGATTTCGATCTGGTCTTTTGCGGTGGCAGGCATCGCGGTCTGGTGTTTTACGGGGACTGCTACAGCTGGACTTTCACATCAGAGCCTTCAACTTTGACCGGATACGTCTGGACTCGGGCGGACGGGTTGTTCACGCAGGCACCCGTGGTCACATCGAACTGCCATCCATGCCATGGGCAGGTCACCACAGTCGCTTCCAGCTCCCCTTCACCGAGGGGACCTCCACGGTGGACGCATGTATTGTCGATGACATGAATCTGTCCGTCAACGTTGAAAACGGCCAGCGCTTTCCCGTTAACCTCCGCTACCAGGCCCTGTCCCGGCTTCACCTCGTCGACTGCAGCAACGCGAACAAACTCTCCCATCGGCCCCGCCTCCCTCCTTGTGACCAGTGGTCACTGATTGGTAAATGGTTGCTTGATCTTTTTGAGCAGGCTGTCGATTGAAGCGCCGCCTTTTGCCGCTCCCGCCAAGGACTCCATGAGTTTTTTGGCGATCTCCCGAAAGGCGGCCGCCTGGGGCGAGCCGGGATCAGCGACGACGATTGGCTGCCCCGTGTCCCCGCCTTCCCGAATGACCGGGTCAATCGGGATGCTTCCCAGAAAGGGAATTCCCAGTTTGGATGCGGCGCGCTCCCCTCCTCCGTGAGAAAAAATGTCTGTCCGCTCGCCGCAGTGGCCGCACACAAAAAAGCTCATGTTCTCGATAATGCCTAACAGCGGCACATTGACCTTTTGGAACATGGCCATGCCTTTGCGGACATCGTAGAGAGCGACTTCCTGAGGCGTAGTGACTGTAATCGCGCCCGCCAACGGCACCATCTGGGACAAGGACAGTTGGACATCGCCGGTTCCCGGCGGTAGATCGATCAGAAGATAGTCGAGGTCTCCCCAGAGCACGTCGCGGAAGAACGCCTGGAGGTATTGATGCACCATCGGCCCACGCCACACAAGCGGCGCTTCTTCGGGGACGAGATACGCCATTGAGATGAGTTTCACGCGATGGTTCTCGACCGGAACAATCTTCCCGTCTCGTTGCTCAGGCCCGGCCGTACTGCCCATCATCATGGGAATGTTCGGCCCATAGAGATCGGCATCCATCAGGCCGACCTTGGCGCCTGTCAGGGCCAGCGCGCAGGCGAGGTTGGCGGCAACAGTCGATTTGCCGACGCCGCCCTTCCCACTACTGATCGCGATCACCTGCTTGACGCCCGGGATCAGGTTGTCTTTGGGTTGGGCCGCTTGCTCTTCGTCAGCCATACACGACTCCTTATCGCGCGAAATCACACGCTATGCTGCACGCGTGTGGCTATGTTCCTGTCGTCATGGGTCGGACAGGATCTGAATAGGGTCAGTATCGGTTCGACCACTCCCTACTACTTCATCATAAGGGATACAGAAGCCTAAAGAAAATGGGCCCATTGGCCCTGGCAGGACCGCTCGAGAGTCTATTCGGACAAGACAGTCGAATCGAGGCGGCGAAGATTGGTCGCCAATCCGAGCATGGAGAGGCAGTAAATTGTCCACTTGGACGGATCAAAGTTGTACCAGCGAGGGCCGTTTCGGTAATCGCGCGCGTAGGTGTGGTGGTAATTGTGGTACCCCTCACCGAAGCTGACAAACGAGACCAACCAGTTGTCGCGGCTGCTGTCCCCGGTTCCATGTGGTTGCGTTCCGAACATATGACAGAGGGAATTAATGGCAAAGGTCGAATTGAGCACCATGAACATCCGGAACATTCCGGCAAGAAAAAAGCACCCGATCCCGCTGATCAGTCCGCCGTGGAGGTAGCCGAGTAGCAAGGGAAACGCTAACCCCGAGATCACGACCGCATGATAATGCCGGTGCTGCCACATAACGATGGGATCCTTGCGCAATTGCCGCTCGTAGTTTTCCGTCCGGTGCGAGGTGTTAATGAAGAGCCAAATGCAGTGGCTATGCCAAAAACCTTTCTGGGCATTATATGGGTCTTCTTCCTGGTCCGTCCGTGCGTGATGGCGAAGATGATCGGCGCTCCAGCGGAGGGCGGAATTTTGCAGGGCCCATCCGCCGGCGATCAGCAGCAGGGCTTTCACCCAGGGATGGCACTCGAAGCTGCGATGTGAAATCAATCGATGATAGCCGACCGTAATGCCCAGGCCCGTACACACGTAGAGGATGGCGAAGAGGGCCCAGTCAAACAGCGTATAGCCATAGAGGTAACCGAAGAGTGGTGTGCCGATCAGCGTCACGGCAACGACGAGACAGAAAAGCACAAATGTCTTATAGGCAAACGGGGTAGTTCCAACAGCGTCCGGCATTCTCACTCCTTCTCGGCATTAGCAGCAGTGTAGGTCGCGTTGTCGCTGGCTCGGGCACGTTGCTTTGCAGCACACAGAGCTTCTCAGCCCACTCAAAGAGCCATACGCACTCCGGCGTGTGAGGGAAGTCACGATCGCTCTGGCCGGGACTGAAGTCTTGCTGAGTAAGAGTACCGAAGTAGCAGACTTTAATCAAGAAATTCTTTGCCGTGGGCAGCGGGCGGACCAAGACCGAGGTGTATACTGAACCTAGAGACCAGGATATCCGTAAGCTGATGGGTCCCTCGTGGCTGCCATTGATCATCTGGAATCTTCTGTCCAACACATCGGGGGAGAACTCGCCCGACTCTCTGCAGGGCAGGCACCTGCTCTATTTGAACGTCAATGGTGGTCGCAAGCGGCCATCAATCTGGCGATGCATGATCTCGACTTTAAGACACAGCTGTTTCGCTTTATTGACGTATTGCCGTCAGTCGCCGACGATCAACGGGTCGTGGCCCTGGCACAGGAATACTTCGGATCGATGGCTGATCAAGCCTTTGGTCTTCGTTGGGGGTTGAAGGCCCTCTCTGCAACGAGCATCGGTGCCCGTCTGAGCGGACGAGCCATTCGTGCGCAGGTGGAGCAGATGGCCCGGACCTTTATCGCCGGGTCGTCCATCGAGGATGCCGTGCCGGTCCTGGGCGCAGTGTGGACCGGTGGCAAAGCCTGGTCTGTCGATCTGCTCGGGGAAGCCACGATCAGCGACCAGGAAGCCGATCGCTACCGGGATCGGTGTGTGGCTGCCCTCGACGCCCTGGCGCAGGCCTCGGGAGCCTGGCCGGCCACTCCCCTTTTGGAGCAAGATCATCTCGGTGCCGTGCCGCGGGTGCAGCTCTCACTCAAAATTTCTGCACTGTCTCCCTATCTCGATCCGATTGATCCCGAGGGCAGCTTTAGGTCGGTCGCGGCACGGCTGCGGCCCATTGTGGATGCAGCCATGCGAGTGCGGGCCTCACTGATCTTCGACATGGAACAAGCAGACACGAAATCGCTCCTGATCGAGATCTTTACTCGGCTGTTCTCGGAGACGCCCTATCGCCGGTTTCCCCATGCGGGATTGGCCCTCCAGGCTTACCATCGCGAGACCAATCAGGATGTGGCATCTCTGCTTACATGGGTTGGCACACGCGGCGCGCCGATCACGATCAGGCTTGTAAAGGGTGCTTACTGGGATTCGGACACGATTCGTTACCGCCAGCGGGGCTGGGCGGTGCCCCTGTTCGAAGAGAAAGCGGAGACTGACTCCAACTACGAAGCGTTGGTGCGCATCCTGTTGGAGGGGTCTTCCCTGATCCGTCCGGCGTTCGGCACGCACAATCTGCGCACACTCGCCTACGTCGAGGCCGTGGCTGCACAGCTGGGGCTCTCGCCCTCCGCTTGGGAGTACCAGATGATCTTCGGCATGGCCGAGCCCTTTCAGCAGGCCGTGTTGCGGCGAGGCCGTCGTCTGCGGCTCTATACTCCCGTCGGCGATCTGCTCCCCGGGATGGCCTATCTGGTTCGACGGCTCTTGGAGAATACGTCGAATGAATCGTTCTTGCGAAAAGAATATGTGGAGTCGCAGCCGTTGACGACCCTCTTGTCGCGGTCAACGGCTCAGATGACTCCGACATCGGCCAGCGAGCCGAGCGCCTTTCGCAATGAACCATTGCGCGATTTTTCCCGGCCGGAGGCGCGAGCAGCCATGCAGCAGGCTATCGGCCTCGTGAAAGAGCAGCTGGGCAAATTGTGGCCACCCGTTGCCGGTGGGGTGATACTGAGCGGACCCCTCGTGACCTCACACAATCCGAGTCGCCCGAACGACGTCGTTGGTGTCGTCCAAGCGGCCGACGGCAGCAATGTCCAGCAGGCCATCCGCCAGGCAGGCGATGCGTGGCCGGCCTGGCGTGATATGCCGGCTGCGGAACGTGGGAAGATTCTACAAACCGCGGCAGCCCTCATGCGGGCTCGTCGGGAGACTCTGGCTGCCTGGGAAATACTGGAATGTGGAAAACCCTGGCGCGAGGCGGATGCGGACATTGCCGAGGCGATCGACTTTTTAGAATTCTATGCCGCCGAAGGGCTCCGCCTTTCGACGCCCAAGCGCTTAGGACATGAACCGGGTGAACTCAATCATCGCGTAGTAAGTCCACGGGGTATCACGGCAGTCATCGCCCCTTGGAACTTTCCTCTCGCGATTCCGACCGGCATGGTCTCTGCGGCGCTTGTCACGGGCAACCCGGTTATTTTTAAGCCGTCGGAGCGCTCGTCCGTCGTCGGCCGCATGCTCGTCCAGACGCTGGTCGAAGCAGGAGTGCCGCAAGCCGTGCTCTATTGTCTGCCCGGGGGACCGACCGTGGGACAAGCCCTGGTGCATCATCCTGCCGTTGTCACTATTGCTTTCACGGGTTCAAAGCAAGTCGGGCTCACGCTCCTGAAGGAGACATCGACGATCGCGACTGGCCAACGGATGGTGAAACGTGTGATTGCCGAAATGGGCGGCAAGAATGCGATCATCGTCGACGAAACGGCCGACTTGGACGATGCCGTTGCCGGCGTGGTGGCGTCCGGTACCTCCTATAGTGGGCAGAAGTGCTCAGCCTGTTCACGCGTCATTGTCCATGACGCGGTGTATCCCCTCTTTCTGAGCCGACTTCGAGATGCGATCACGAGCCTTCGGGTGGGCAATCCTGAAGAAGCGGGGACCCAGATGGGGCCGGTCATCGACGAGCGGGCGCAGGCCGGCATCCTTGAATACATAAAAATCGGCAGTCAGGAGGCGCGTATGGTGGTTGAAGGCACCGTGCCGCAGCCTGGTTGGTACGTCGCGCCGACCGTCTTCGCCGACGTCAAACCCTCCGCTCGCATCGCTCAAGAGGAAATCTTCGGGCCGGTCCTCGCGGTGATGAGAGCGGGGTCGTTCGACGAGGCCCTGACGATCGCGAATGGGACGGAGTATGCATTGACGGGGGGAGTCTACTCGCGCAGTCCCGCCAATCTCGAGTTGGCGCGGCTGCGATTCGATGTCGGAAATCTCTATTTGAACCGACCGATCACCGGCGCACTCGTCAACCGTCAACCATTTGGCGGCCACCGGCTGTCAGGGGTGGGGGCGAAAGCTGGAGGGGAAGACTACCTGTCGCAATTCGTGGTCACGAGAATCGTGAGCGAACAGACCCTCCGCAGGGGATTCGCGCCAGCCGAGTGATGCCTTCGGCGATTTGACTTCGTATGAATCCAACTCCTCCGTGATTTCCGTAATCACGCCTCGGTCTTCAAGTGGAGAAAGTTCCTGCCGCTCCACATATTTGATCAGTCCAACCCCTTTGGCAAACCAGGCGGTCATCACATCCGTGCCGGTGACGGTTCGTGAGGCTCCGGAGAGATGGATTTTCATCCGCATATAGGCTTCAACCTTGACGGCATCCGTGAAGGTCCCAGCCGGGACTGTTATCGATTCCAGCCCGGCCACGGTTGAGGTGCCATGTGCGTCGACTTTTTCGTTCACACCGTCCCGGTCCATGTCCGTTCCGAAGTCGAGCCCTTTCTTGTCGAATTGCTGGATGGTCGAGGCAATCTGTATCGGAAAGCGGACGATTTGATAGGGAATGAGCTGTTTCTCGAGCGGAGTGCCGGGATCAGATCCATGATACACAATGCCGACCACATCGCGCCGGTAGAAGCTGTCGGACGGCCCATGATTGCCGGGGTTGGTATCATGGAACACTGTGACGGTCATCCCTCGAAGAGGTTTGGTACCCACCACCGTGGACACGTTGGTAAAGAATTTGTGCTCGATCGTTTGAAGCGGCCCTTCGGTGATTTGACCGTGATATTCCCAATGACTTCCGATGGTATCGGGAAAGTAGTCCGATGATTGCACGATGCCATTGAGCTCTTCGGCCGAGAGCGGTACCGACCAAGAGAGCATCAGACACAGGACGGCCAGGCTCCAAAATCGCACGTAGCGGTCAAGGCATGTGGGCATAGGGGTTGTACGCTAGTCGTTTAGGAAACGGTATCACATGAATCGTAAGGGCAGCAAGGGCGGAAAACTTCACGGGGTTCTGGCGGGCTTGCTTCCTGCCTTGAGCACACCCATAATCCCTTGCCCCATGGATAGTCGCCCAAGCGCAGAATCGAGTCGTCAGGCGAAAGCCGGCCTGCGAGCCGTGCTCGTGACTGGCGCTTCCGGCGGCATAGGGCAGGCCATCAGCCGCGGGTTCGGGAAGGCCGGTTGGTGTGTGGGCATCCACTATCATCGGGAAAAGCATGCGGCCGAGTCGACGCTGCACGACGTACAAGACGCCGGCGGAAGCGGCCTGCTCTATGAAGCAGACGTGCGGGATGCTCAAGCGGTTCAGCAGTTGGTCGCGGCGTTCATTCGAGACCACACACCCCCCGTGTGTTTTGTCTGCTGCGCGGGTGTCGGAAGCGCCAAACTGCTGTTGAAACTCTCACCGGATGAGTGGGCGGAGGTGATGGCGACCAACCTGACGGGCACCTTCCATTCCCTCCGCGCGATGGCCCCTGCCCTCCTCGCCCAGGGAGGCGGCTCCATCGTGGTCCTTGGCTCGCGCGCCGGATCTCAGGGATCGCGCGGCCAAGCCGCCTATGCCGCTTCCAAAGCGGGCTTGATCGGGCTGGTGAAGACGGCGGCTGTCGAGTGGGGGCCGGACAACATTCGCGTCAATCTCGTCCTGCCGGGGTGGCAACATACGCGTCTGACGGCGGAGACGATGCCCAGCGGGCAGCAATGGAAAGACCATGCTCTGGGGCGGCCGCCTGCGCTTGAGGAAGTCGTCCGCACGGTCATGCATCTCGTGAAGTTGAAGGACGTCTCCGGTCAGGTCTGGAACTGTGACAGCCGGAGCCTGTCGGCATGAGGCAGCGACGCATTGCAGGTGGTGCCGGCGTGTTTGTGACGGGAACCGATACCGGCGTAGGTAAGACACTGGTGACTGCGGCGCTCGCTATCCGGTTGCGGCGTCTGGGGTGGACCGTGGGCATCATGAAGCCGATCGAAACCGGCGTCACTCCTTCACGGCTCGCCCACTCCGATGCGGCACGGCTCCGGGCCGCTGTTGACAGCGAGGAAACGCTTGGCGCGATCTGTCCTTATCAGTTCGAACAACCGGTGGCCCCTCTGGGTGCGGCCCACGTGGAACGCCGGAGCATCGATCCACGCGTGATCCGTCAAGTCTACCGTCTGCTCGCAAGCCGATATCAGTCGGTTGTAGTGGAAGGCATCGGTGGTGTTCGGGTGCCCATCACGGCCGACGCCGACATGATGGATGTGATACTCGGACTCAAGCTGCCAGCCATTGTCGTAGGGCGCGCCGGGCTAGGAGGGATCAATCACGCCTTGCTGACGATTGACGCCCTTCACCGACGGCGGATTCCGGTTGTCGCGCTCATCCTCAATCGCACGCATCCCGTGCGATCCTCGGTCATGCGTCTTCAGGAAAAAACGACCGTGGATGCCCTCCGGAAACAGGCCGGCGTACCGGTGCTCGGTCCACTTCCCTATGTGCCGGGGCTGGCGCGACGATTCCGGCAGTCCGCGGCCCGGTTCGCAAACATGGCGGCGACAACCACGCTGGCCAAGCTCGTCAGGACATCTGCTCGAGGAGGGCGCTGACTGCGAGTTCGATGTCTGGCGCGTTGGCCAGCGCTGATATCACGGCGATGCCCTCTGCTCCCGCTTCGATGACCGCCCGAACCTGCCCGAGGTGAATTCCGCCAATTGCGAAAATGGGCAATCGGGTCAGTGAGCGGATTCTCCTCAGCGCGGCAACCC
>DASTJX010000206.1:0-7669 GCA_035716265.1 Nitrospira sp. | reverse complement strand
CACGAAGCCAGGCCACCGCCGTTGCCCGTTCATTTGCGTTGAAATGCCGAATCTCGGCCTTGACGAAATGTTTGGCGCAATAGAGAGGATCGTGCTGTCGGAGACGGCCGCGATCTTCGAGATAAGCCGATGGTGGTCGCGAACGAACCGGAGATGGGAGACGAAGGCGGTAAATGTGTCCCATCACGGGAAAGAGGCGGCAGGTGATGTTCGAGCATGTCAGCTCTCCTAGAGTGGAGGGGGAAGTTACAAGACTTATGGAATAGATATCAAGTACATTGAAGAGAGAACCACCCCCAATCTCTTGACCTGTTTCGACCGCAGATGATAGCTTCCGACCTCTGACTCATTTCCATAATCCGCTGAGAGCACGCTATGCCGAGTCTTCAATCCGTCAGGCGGAAGATCGATTCCGTCAAGAAAACCCAGAAGATCACCAAAGCAATGAAGATGGTCGCGGCGGCCAAACTGAAACGGACGCAGGACCGCATTCTCGCCGCGCGGCCCTACGCTCACAAGATGCGCGATACCATTCGCACGCTCAGCCGGCGTGTGAATCGAGATGCTCATCCTCTGCTCAAGCTGCGGGACGAGCGCCGCATCGTGGTGGCCGTGGTCACCAGCGATAGAGGATTATGCGGCGCCTTCAACGCCAATATCCTGCGCACCGCCGCCGCCGCGCTCAAGGAGTTCGAAGCGAGAGGTTGCGAAGTCGAAGCCGCGGTCATCGGACGAAAGGGGCGGGACTTCTTCAGAAGACGCAGTTGGAAGGTGCGGCGTGAGGTCGTAGATATCTTCGACAAGCTCTCATTCGAACATGGCATGCTCCTAGGGAGCGAGCTCCAAGCGATTGACGATTACGTGGCAGGGCGCATTGACGCCGTCTATGCGATTTACAACGAGTTTAAGTCCGCCATCCAGCAGCGTGTAGTCGTCGAACGCCTCCTTCCGATCGATTGGGTCGTGGAAATCTCCGACCTCAAGGACACGGATCACGAAACGGCCCAGATGGCCGGCGGCTATCTCTATGAACCAGAGGAGAGTGAGGTCTTGCGCGAGCTTCTGCACCGCAATTTTCACGTCCAGGCCTACCGCATTCTCCTGGAATCCTCGGCCGCAGAGCAGGGTGCCCGGATGACGGCCATGGACGGAGCCACGCGCAATGCTGGGGAGTTGATCAAGAAGCTGACGATTTATTACAACAAGACTAGGCAGGCCGCGATTACTAAAGAACTCATGGACATCGTCGGCGGCGCCGAAGCCCTGAAATAGTCTCTTCGGGCTTCCAATTCCCTGGTAAGTCAAAAACTCGCGAACATGTACCGGATGCCGACCTCAATGTTCCATTGGTAGGCTCCTATGACATCTCGTCCCCAGATACCTACACCGGGACGAACGTAGGCGCCAAAGCGGCCAATGATATTTCTGCCGCCCTCTAATTCGATCACCATGCTGCTCTTCCCGCTTCGCTCGAAATCAACCTGCCAGACCGACTGAAGGACGGTCCACCAGCGCTCAGCCCAGAACGAATTGACCTGTGCGGTCACGTTGAAAATCGACACATCCTTTCTCGATCGGTCTCCGCCGACAGAGGCTTGATAGGACAACAGGCCGATCAGGAACGACTCCAAGTGAGGAAGAAATCGGGCCGTGGCGATTGCGGGACCGACCGTATATTTGCCCAAACCTAAGGCATCATTGGCGGCAGTGGGGAAGGTTGATAAGGCGCCGATCAGGACGGCGTATTCTGGAGTATTGTACACGCGCCACCCGGCGGTGACCGCAAGATCGCTGGCGCCGCTATGACTTGGCGCTCCGTGGCTATTGGGATCGATCGTTCTGAGAAAGGGCATGTCCATACGGAGCAGATAGTTTCCCCGAAACGGAACATCGACACGCGCCGTCGAGACGGTGGCATCCGCGCCGCGTGCTAAGTCGAGATACTGACTGGTTAGCTGCAGCCGACCCACAATGGCGGTGGGATCCGTTCCATACTTTGCGGCGACGTTCCGAAGCCTCTCAGCCTCTTCACGCTGTTCGGACGTCATGGGCTGTGGACCAACCCGTTTGAGTATTCGACGCCTTGGTTGTTCTGCCGAATCGGGTGTTTCCGGCTCGGTCTCTACTCCGCGACTGTCGTCGGTCAAGTCTTCTTCTTGCGCCGGGATTGCATCCGGAGGACGTTCGTCGGGTTTGTCCTGTCCAATGGCCATCTCCTGGCCACTGAAGAAGATGACGATTGAGAGGAGGAGGACTGTAATGCCGCTGGTTGATTGATCGCAGGACCTATCGCTCATCAGGAGCCGGATCATACATCAGAGCGGGTCCGGCTACTTCATTAATTTGTCGGCGACAGCGCGAAGCTGAAGGGATTTGGGATTGCCGATCTCCTTCTTGATGATGATGTCGGTCGGTCGCACAGGCTTTCCATAATAGGCCTGGTTCGAGTCGTTCGAGACCGAGACGAAGGCTCCGTCAACGGCCATGCCGGCAAAGGCACCTTTTTGCCGCGCATAGGAGATGATATCCGCTGCAATGCCCTGAGCGGACATGCCACCACCGACCGGACCAATCGCCATGCCCGCATTCGCTCCAAGCTTGAAATCGTTTGTAAAAAACTCCTCGAGTCCTTTTCTGGTACGCACCACCAAGACCATCTCGGAGACGTCGGCGCCGATCTGCGCGCCAAAACTGGCCGATCCGATGTTGTAAAAAACCGGATCTCCCCATTTGCCGCTCTGTTCGTCTCGCGCGATCAACACGCCGCTGCCCCCAGCCCCGCCGAAGATAAATGCCCCACGCAGGAATTGCGGCACGATGAAGAGCGCTCTCGCTTCCTTGTTCAACTGTTTGAGCGAATCCTTCAGTTGAGGATCGCTCGTAAAGGCCTCCAACGTCAGTTGCGCCTTATCCACCAGCTGTTGCTGTGCAGGTGCCCCGGCAGGGAATGCAGGCTCGGCGTAGCAGATCATCAACAAGGCCGCTGCCCTAATGCCGGCCGTCATCAGTCCGAGACGCGAACGCTGTCTCCCCATAATCGCACTGTTCCTTTCTCTTCTCTTTGTGTTCCCCTCGCGGTCATGGCTCGGGCTTACTTTCCATGGCCAGATCGATTTCACCTTGCTCGTCGAACGGCGCCTTGAATGTGCCCGGAGCGTCCACAAACGCAGTCCCCTTCAGTCGATACCTCACCTTTTGCCCGCCGGCTCTGTTCAACTCCTTGACCTGCCGGAGAAAGCTCCCCAGCGTCGTAAATAGTTCAGTTTCCACGACTTCCGATCCGAAACGCGGGACCGATACGCGTTGTCCCGACATCCCGCTGGCAAACTCACGTTCATTCAATTCAATCTCGAACCGCAATCCACTGATGCTGAATTCAACGTCGTTCGGATTTTGAATCCGGAGTTTCACGTTGAACCGCTGTTCAAAGATCGCCATGTCTTTTGGCGTCATGTCCGTGATGTGCACGCGCAGCGTCTCGTACTCTTTGGGCATGGTGGCGCATGAAACCACGACCATGGCCACCGACACACCTATCCACCATCTCCACCATCGAATCTTCATACAGACTAAGTGGCTCCTCTGCGAGGCGTCTTAGAACCTCAGAATATGAAAGTGCCATGGGTTGAGATCGACATACAAGCCGTCCTGGCGGATTGCGGCACCATCCCGCTCGTAGACTATCCCGCTCAGTTCATCCGTCATGCGCCATTGTCCACCACGGAGTGCCGATGACGGAAGCCGGATTCTCCCTTGTGATGAAATGTCGGATAAGTTGACAACCATGAGATGGCGCGACCGCTCATGCACGAGACTCCAGGCCACCAAGTTGAGATAGCTCTGATTGTCCGGCCATCCGGTCCGATCACAGAGCTGCCACTGTCCTCGTTGAAAATCATCATGTTGAAGGATTCGTAGCAGCGCTTTGTAGAACTCTTGAAGGCCGACATCGATCGGCTCTTGAGATCGACGCCGAAGGAATACCGGAAGCTTGGTCCTCCGCCCTTCGAACTGTCCGTCATGAAAGAGCGCAGCACCCTGCAGAGTGGAAACTGTGACGGCGGCCGCGCGGGCTTTGGAGGCGGAGAAGGTCGCCGCGGCACGGGGCTCATCGTGATTTTCGATAAATCGGATGAGCTTTTCCTGATAGGCATGGTCGGCGCATAAGTGCAGGCGGATATCTTCACCAGAGCCGTGTTCAAGCCGATCGTACAGCCGTTTGTCGTAGCAAAAGTCGAAGCCTTGCTGCTGGAGTTCCCATTCGAGATCCCAATAGGCCTCGGCGATGAACAGCACATCCGGAAATTGCAGTTTCACTACGCCGATCAGGTCCCGCCAGTATTCGGTTTGCGGCATCGTCCCGGCTCGTACACCCCAAGTCTGATCAAAAACATGATTGAGCAATAGCATGGCCATATCACAGCGCATCCCGTCGCACTGACCGGCAATCGATAGCACGGTCTCAATCGCCGCTTTCCGCAAGTCGTCATTGAAAGCATGTACTTGTAAGACGTCCGACCAGGCGGGGAAGTAAGGGTCGCGGCCGCAGGCGAGGACATGCTCCCCGACCCGGATGAAACCGTTCGGGTGATTCGACAGATCATCGGAGCTCCCTTGAATGAAATAGTCCGGATGGTCGGTGGCCCACCTATGATCGGGCGCAACGTGGTTCGGAACGAAATCCAGGATCAATCGCATGCCGCGGGCAGCAAGTTGTTTCCTGGCCTCCGCCAATCCTTCCGGCCCGCCCAGTCGAAGGTCTACACGATAATCACGGATGCAATAGGCAGAGCCGACATTGTCCTCAGGCCTGAAGTCGGGCAGCAGGCGGTGGAACTCCGCCATGAGGCCGTCATTTCGCATGGAGATTGCGATACCGGCCGGACTTCGCTCCCACACGCCCATCAACCAGACGGCGTCAAATCCGTATTCCGCAATGGCATCCCATTGTTTCTTGGGCACGTTGAACAACGTGATGGGACACCGCGCTTGCTCGCTTAGTTCATGGAGCCATACCCAGGTGTTGATTTCATAAATCGTCGGATGACGAGGCCATTGAGCCACGGGTTTTTGCTTCATCAGTCGTCACACCATGACGTTTGTGCTGAGCCATCTTCAACATGTTTCATAGGCGGCACTTGTCCCCTCATGCCAAAACGATTTCATCGTCGAACCAAGCCTTCTTCCTGCCTGGCAGAGCCGGAAGCGAGAAAAGCACTGTACAATGCGGAAGTGCTGAAGAACACTGTCAGAATTGACAGTGAACGAGGCACGTTAAATCACCTAGGCATGATTCTCTGTGGCCGACACGACGCTTGATCGCGTTGTAAAATTATTTTCCGATTGGACAAAGTCCTAGCGCCCTCTTGACTGGGAATAGAGGACGGGTTCATGCTGGGCATCCCTTCAACGCCACTTAGTCAATGGAGGTCAGCATGCTGGCCACACCTGTTCCATCGCGAACAGAAGTTCAGGAACACTGCGACTCGTTTTTCCAAGCACTCAATGCTGCACTAAAAGCTGAACCGCACTACCAGGATCTCGTGCGTTCGCTGGAGGCAATTGTGTGGCGCGCCGATGCTGCGACCTTCCAGAGCACATACATCAGTGAACGGGCAGAGAGGATCCTGGGCCACCCGCTCAGTGCATGGAAGCTACCACACTTCAAGGAGACGCACCTGCATCCGGAAGACCGATTGAAGGTGGCCACTTCCTATCGTGAAGCCATTGAAGACGGGGAACCCCATCGACTGGAGTACCGCATGAGGGCAGCGGATGGCCGGGAGGTCTGGTTTCACGATTCTGTCCATGCCGTCGACGACGGGATCTCCAAGGAATTGGTCGGCGTCATGGTCGACATCACGGATCGAAAAGCAGCGGAGAGCTCGTTGATTGAAATGACCGGACGGCTGATTCGCGCTCAGGAAGAGGAGCGCAGCAGAATTGCAAGGGAACTGCATGATGATTTCAGTCAACGCTTGGCGCTGCTCGCGATTGGTCTCCAGCGGCTGGGGCACACCCTCGAATCACAGACCGGAGCTGCCATCCAAGTCACAGCTCTCTACGATCTGACACAGGAGATCGCCTCAGACGTACATCGTCTGTCTCACCAACTGCATCCCGCAAAACTTCAGCATTTGGGTCTTGTCCCCGCGCTCAGGGGCTTGTGTCGAGAACTCTCCGAGCAATATGAGACTCAGATCGACTTTATCCATCGCAATGTCCCGAACCCGCTCGCGAAGGAGACGGCGCTGTGCATCTTCCGAATTGCGCAGGAGGCATTGAGCAATACGGTCAAACACAGTGGCGGGAAAACAGGCAAGCTGGAGCTGTGCGGCGACCGCGGCATGTTGCATTTGTGTGTGTCCGATTCAGGCGCCGGTTTCGACCCTCAATCCGTCGTCGCCAAGGGACGTCTCGGCCTCGTCAGCATGCAGGAGCGGGTACGGGCGGCTGGTGGCACAATTGCGGTGGAGGCCCGGCCGTCGCAAGGCACGCGGATTTCAGTTCACCTGGCGGCATGAAAGCTTCCAGCACAGGAGGATTAATGCCCCGTCCCCGTGTCCTGCTCGCCGATGATCATCGACTAGTCGTGGAGGCCTGCGTTGCACTGCTCGAACCGGAGTGCGAAGTGGTCGGCATCGTGACGGACGGGCGAGCATTGCTTCCCCAGACTATCGCCCTTCGGCCTGATGTTGTGGTGCTTGATATCGGAATGCCCCTGCTGAACGGGCTCGATGCCGGCCGGCAGCTCAAGCAATCGATGTCCGGCGTCAAACTCATTTTCCTGACGATGAATGAAGATCCGGACCTTACGAGGGAAGCGCTTGCCCTCGGAGCGTCCGGTTTCCTGCTCAAAACATCCGCCGCGGGCGAGCTGCCGGAAGCCATCAGGGCGGCAATTCGAGGCGCCATCTATGTCACTCCCAAGGCCTCTCAGCGAATGGTCGAATCATTCGTCCAGGGAGGAGACCGTTCACCGAACGGCGAACTCACCTCACGCCAACGGGAAGTGCTTCAGTTACTCGCAGAAGGGTACACGATGAAGGAAGCCGCCGGGGTCTTGGATGTCACACCGAGAACGGTCGCCTTTCACAAATATCGCGTCATGCAGCAATTCCGGCTCAAGACCAACGCAGCACTCATCCAATTCGCCATTGACCAGCGACTCATGCCCGGCGCCTCACATCGCTAATCGAATCGATTCAATCGGCCTTCAAGCATCGTCATTGAGTCCCCGGGGGACAGTCGCAGCAGGGGGACCAAACCGATCTGTCACTTTTGCCAGTATCGGGGAAAAGGACCTAAGTGCTAAAAGCTGCACCCGAGAGCATTCGTCTGCCTGGAGCGATGATGGCGCCAGTTGTGGAAAGCGATCGGGAAGGACGCATTGCCGTACGCGTCCTCCTGGCCGACGACAGCCCTTCCATGCTGCAGGCGGCACGCCTCACTCTTGAGCCGGAATTTCAGATCGTCGGCACCGTCGATGACGGGCGGGCCGTCCTGGAAGCCACTGAGTCGCTCAAACCTCACGTCCTCATTCTCGACATCTCCATGGGTCTCATGAGTGGTCTCGAAGCCGCACGTCTCCTTACAGAACTCGGCTCGAAAGCCAAGATCGTGTTTCTGACCGTCCACAAAGACAAGGAATTCGTTGAGGAGGCGTTTT
>DASTJX010000205.1:0-5771 GCA_035716265.1 Nitrospira sp. | reverse complement strand
GAACCCGGGCCGTTGACATACACGTCCACCTGGCGCATGCCGCTTTCCATGGCCTTCCTCGCGGCAGCCTCCCCGGCTCTCTGCGCGGCAAACGGCGTGCTTTTACGCGATCCTTTGAAACCTTGGTTGCCGGCGCTCGCCCAGACCACCGTATTGCCGCTCATGTCCGTAATGGTCACGATGGTGTTATTGAATGAGGCCTGGACATGGGCGATGCCGCTTTGGACGATCCGTCGTTCTTTCTTCTTACCTTTTTTTACGCTCATGACAGACTCCTACAATGACTACGCGGTCGGCGTTGGACGTGCGGCTGGTTTTGGCTTGCTGCCAACTCCGGCACGACGCCCCTTTCGCGTGCGCGCATTGGTTTTTGAACGCTGGCCGCGGACAGGCAACCCTTTACGATGACGGAGGCCGCGATAGGTTCCCGTATCGATCAGGCGCTTGATATTCATCGAAAATGTTTTCCGGAGATCGCCTTCGACCTGGTATTCCTGATCGATAATCTCGCGGATTTTGACGATCTGATCCTCACTAAGATCTTTGACCCGGATGGCGCCATCGATCCCGGCCTTGTCCAAAATATTTCTGGCGGCCGCCCGGCCGACCCCGAACACATAGGTCAGGCCGATGTCCGACCGTTTTTCTCTCGGCAAATCCACCCCGGCGATACGTGCCATATTCCATTACCTCCTTCGGTTCTCAGTCTGAGGATGGCCTCGTCAGACTCGATTGCGCGCGTCAACGAGGGCCCTTCTCAGCCGCCCACCCTTGCCGCACCGAGACGCATCAGCTTCCCATGGGCCGCGCGTTGCGCGAGCAGGAGTCTGATGAGGTCGTCATCAGACGTCCTATCCCTGCCGTTGTTTGTGCCGTGGATTGACACAGAGTATCCGGACCACCCCACGGCGTCTCACGACTTTACACTTGGCACAAATCGGCTTGACCGATGATTTAACTTTCATGGACGACACACTCCTACTTGAACCGATACGTAATGCGCCCACGGCTCAGATCATACGGCGACATTTCCACCGTGACCTTGTCTCCCGGAAGAATGCGGATGAAGTGCATGCGCATTTTCCCCGAAATATGCGCGAGAATCTTATGGCCATTGTCGAGTTGCACGCGAAACATGGCGTTGGGCAGCGTCTCCAGTACCGAACCTTGGATTTCGATGATGTCTTCCTTGGGCACGAACCGTTACCCTTTCCCCGGGTGAGTCACGCCTTCCTATAACCGACTCAGGACGAGTGCGGGACCGCTTGGCTGAATCGCAATCGTATGTTCGAAGTGAGCCGAGAGGCTGCCGTCGACCGTCACCGCCGTCCAGCGGTCGTCCAACACCCGTACAGCCGATCCGCCCATATTCACCATCGGTTCAATCGCCAACACCATCCCTGGCTGGAGCCGAGGACCCTGCCCCGGCTTGCCGTAGTTCGGCACCTGCGGCTCCTCGTGCAGCTGACGCCCGATCCCGTGTCCGACAAACTCGGTGACGACCGAATAGCCGGCCGCTTCGATATGCTGCTGAACCGCATGAGAAATATCCGACAGCCGGTTCCCAACCTGCGCCTGCTGAATCGCGAGCGACAGCGATTCTTCCGTCACTCGCACCAGCGTCGCAGCTTTCTCGTCGATCCGCCCGACGGCCACGGTCACCGCCGAATCCCCGTAGAATCCGCCGACGACCGCTCCCAAATCCAACCCGACAATGTCGCCGTCCTTGAGCACCCGCTTTGAAGGAATGCCGTGGACGACCTGCTCATTGACCGACACGCAAAGCGTCTTCGGATAATTCCGGTAACCTTTGAACGCCGGGATTGCGCCTCGCCCGCGAATTTCGGCTTCTGCCAACCGGTCCAATTCGTCCGTCGACACGCCTGGCTTGACGGCGTTTTTCAGCACTTCCAGCGCCTCTGCCACGACTCTTGACGCCTTCGCCATCACGGCAATCTCGTCTGGCGTCTTCAGGATGATCATAGCGCGCTGTAGGGCGCCAGGACGCCGAACAGGGCTTCAAACACCGCATCAACGGAACCGGACGCATCCAGCTCCGAGAGGAGCCGCTTGTTGGCGTAATACTGGATCAACGGCGCCGTTTGTTCTTCGTAAACTTTCAAACGTGTTTCGATCGCTTCGGGCTGGTCGTCGCTTCGCTGAACCAAGGCCTCGCCGCACCGATCACACACTGTGCCTTTCCGAGATGGAGCGAACTCCATGTGGAAGGTCGCCTGACATTTCGGGCAACTGCGGCGCCCGCTCAACCGCGTGATAACGACTTCCCGCGGCACCTTGAAATTCACAACCCGATTGAGAGGCCGCCGGGTGGCCCGCAGGACCTGTTCCAATTCTTCCGCCTGTGGAACGGTCCGCGGAAACCCGTCCAGCACGAATCCGTTTACGCAAGCGTCCTCGGCAAGCTTGTCTCGAACCAGGCCTATGACAACCGAATCGGGGACCAGTCTACCCTGGTCCATGTACTGTTTGGCCTCTCGCCCTAACGAAGTCTGATTGCGAACCGCCTCACGCAACAAGTCGCCCGTCGAGATCTTGGCAATCTTGAATTGAGACGCGATCCGATCCGCCTGCGTCCCTTTGCCAACTCCCGGCGCCCCGAGAAACACGACGCGCATGCGGCCTCACCCGCTCCGGCCGCGGAGTGGACCCATACCCTTACCCAAGAACCCTTCGTAGTTGCGCATCAACATGTGCGATTCGATCTGCTGAGCCGTATCCAAACCGACGCCAATGACGATCAACAGAGAAGTCCCTCCGAAATAAAACGGGACGTTCAGCTTGTAAATCAGAAACTCAGGGATGACACAGACGATAGCCAAGTATAAGGCTCCGGCAAACGTGATGTGCGTCAGTACTTTGTAGATATAATCGGATGTCCTCTGCCCCGGCCGGATACCGGGAATGAACCCTCCGTATTTTTTCATGTTGTCGGCCATGTCGACCGGGTTGAGAACCACCGCTGTGTAAAAAAAACAGAAAAACAGAATCAGACCGACATACATCAGCGTATAGAGCAAGGATCCTGGCGACAGTTGCGCACCGATCGCCTTGATCCAGGGCGTTTCAAAAAATCCCGCGATGGTCGCCGGAAACGCAATGATCGACGACGCAAAAATGGGCGGGATCACGCCCGCCGTATTGATTTTCAACGGAATATGGGTACTCTGGCCTCCATAGACCCGGCGTCCCACCACCCGCTTCGCGTATTGCACCGGAACTTTTCGCCGTCCGCTCTCCAAAAACACAATCGCGGCCACGACGGCGACCATCAGTGCCGCAAGACCGACCAGCAAGAATGCGTTGAGTTGGCCGATCTCATACAGGTTATACGTCTGCGCGACGGCCGAAGGCAGACGTGCCACAATGCCGGCGAAGATAATCAGGGAGATCCCGTTGCCGATGCCGCGCTCCGTAATCTGCTCGCCCAGCCACATCAAGAATCCGGTGCCGGCCGTCAGCGTGATGACGGTCATCAGCCGGAACGCCCAGCCCTTCTCCAAGACAAACGCGCCGCCGTTCATTTGTTCGAGACCGATGGCGATCCCGAATCCCTGAACCAACGCGATCCCGATCGTGCCAAAACGCGTGTACTGAATGATTTTCTTGCGACCCCGTTCTCCCTCCTTGGCGAGCTTCGAGAGATGGGGGACCACCACCGTCAACAGTTGCAAGATGATCGATGCGCTGATATAGGGCATGATGCCCAGCGCAAAAATCGTCAGCCGCGACAGCGACCCCCCTGAGAAAATGTCGAGGAAGCCGAGAAGCGCCCCTCCCTGCTTCTGCAGAAACTCTGACAGCGCTTCGCCATTGATGCCAGGCGTCGGAATGTGGGCCCCGACCCGATACACCACCAGCATCCCCAGCGTAAACAGGATGCGCGTCCGCAGCTCGGGGATTTTCAGAATATTCTGAAAGCTGGTCAGCAGCCGCTCAAACACCGGGGATAACCTCGACTGACCCTCCCGCTGCTTGGATCTTCGCCTCAGCCGACTTGCTGAACTTGTGCGCCTGCACGGCGATGGCTTTTTTCAACTCACCATTGCCCAAAACCTTGATCGGCAAGGTGACCCGCTTGATCAGGCCCGCGTCGACCATTGCCTGAGGCGTAATGGTCCCTGTCGCCGGGAGATCGGCCAGACGCTCAATGTTGACGATCGCGTATTCTTTCCGGAAAGGATTCGTAAAGCCGTACTTAGGGACGCGCCGAATGAGAGGCATCTGGCCGCCTTCGAACCCAGGCGGCTTGCCGCCGCCGGAGCGGGCCAGCAATCCCTTATGCCCTTTCGTCGCCGTCTTCCCATGACCCGAGCCGGGGCCACGTCCAATACGCTTCCGCTTTTTCTTAGCCCCTTTGGCTGGCGCCAGATCGTGTAGCTTCATGATGGCTGCACTTCCAGAAGATAGCCCACTTGGTGAATCAATCCCCGTACCTGCGGCGTATCCGGACGAACGACGGACTGGCGGATCTTGCGCAATCCCAGCCCCCGCAGGACAAGGCGGTGCCGCTCAGGCGTGCCGATGGGACTTTTCTTCAACGTGATGCGCACGTGAGCTGCCGTCTTGGTTGTTTGTGCCGTTGCCATTACGCCAGAGCTCCCGTCTGAAGTTCCTCGCCCCGGCGCAACCGCAGGACTTCATCGGGATGCCTGAGTTGTGTCAAACCGTCGAGTGTTGCGCGTACCGTGTTGAACGGGTTGCCCCGGCCCAACGTTTTGGAAATGATGTTGTGCGCTCCCACCAACTCGACGACCGCTCGGACCGCTCCGCCGGCGATGATCCCGGTTCCCTCGACCGCTGGCTTCAATAATACGTGCTCACCGCCGAACAACCCATGCACTTCGTGAGGTATGGTCCCTGATTTCAGTGGGACATGGACGAGATTTTTCTTCGCCTGCTGCACAGCCTTGGCAATGGCGACCGGCACCTCCGCAGCTTTGCCCTTACCGATGCCGACCCATCCCTGTCCGTCGCCTACGACCACGAGAGCGCAAAAATTGAAACGCTTGCCGCCCTTGACGACCTTCGCAACACGGTTGATGAAGACGACTTTGTCCTTGAGGCTCAGTTCATCTGGATTCACTCGCACGCTCGTTGCTCCCTTCGTAGCCTAGAATTGCAACCCGCCTTCACGGGAGGCATCGGCGAGGGCCTTGACCCGGCCGTGATACAACCGCCCCCCCCGATCGAACACAACTTTTTGAACCTTGGCACTTTTCGCCCGCTCTGCCAACAGAGTACCCACCGCCTTGGCCGCAGCAATGGAACTGGTTGACTTCAAGCTCGTTCGCAGGGATTTGTCCAGCGAGGAGGCGGCAGCCAGCGTCGTGCCCTTCAGGTCGTTGATGATTTGTGCATAGATGTGCCCGCTGCTGCGAAACACGTTGAGCCGGGGACGCTCATCTGTTCCGAATACCCGCTGACGGACCCGCTGCTGGCGACGTGCAAGATGACGTAATTTGTCTGCGCTGTTCATGGTTCTACCTATTTCCCCGTCTTGCCTTCTTTCTTTCTCAACACTTCACCTACGTAACGGACACCCTTTTGCTTGTAGACGTCGGGCGGCTTGATCGCACGCAGATTGGCTGCGACTTGTCCCACAAGCCGCTTGTCCGAACCTTTGATGTTGATCAGCGTTTGCTTGTCGACTTTGACGTCGATGCCGGTCGGCACCGGATATAAAACCGGATTGATGTATCCCACATTGAAGCTCATGGTCCGTCCCTGAATGGCGGCCTTATAACCGACAC
>DASTJX010000204.1:0-6911 GCA_035716265.1 Nitrospira sp. | reverse complement strand
GAGCTGATTGTCTGTCTGGCCATTGTTGCGGTGCTGGCAACTCTGGCTGTCCCGATTCATCTGGAGGCAGTGGAAGGAGCCAAGGCTGTCGAGGCCACGTCTGCATTGACCGAGGTGGTTCGACTGGAGCGCTTGCGCTTTGCAGAGACAGGAACCTACACCGCGGATCTCCAGGAATTGGGATTCCAACTCGTTCATTCGCTCCAATACACTGAGCTCTTTCTTGAAGTACACAAGGATGTGAAAGGCTGGAGCTATCGAGCCTTTGCCACGCCTAGAGGTGGACGAAACCTTGACCAAGGTTGGGGCGTGATGAGCCGGGCTGATGGGACTTTCGACATGAGCTTCCCAGGAACATTGAAAAACGGCGGTGGATCCGCTTGTAGCGTGTGGCAAGGATGGGGATCCATGGAGGGTGGACGAATTGAGGGTGAAGAGAGTTTGAGCGCTAGTTCGTCCACAGGTGGCTCGGGGCCCCCTTGTGGAGGGAAGAAGGTCGTGGATCATGGGAAGAAATAAAAGTGAGTGACGGGTCACCGCCACCAAACCGGACTTCGTGCGACCCGGTGCTTCATCAGGACCGCCTCCCCCACTGGCACAAACGGAGAAATCCCGTCCCGTCCAGTGTCTTTGTTCCTCGAGTCCGACGGAACGCCTACTATCGATGTTTCGAGGCGATTACGCTCTCCAGCCGTACACCTGTGCGCTCGCCGTCGGCCAGAAAGTCGCGTTTGGTCGCCTTCCACGCCATGCCGACCACTTGTATTCCCTAGCTAAGCGCTCAAATAGTCTATCCCCTGACGGTCGTCCCTGGCGGTTTCCCCGATTGGCGGACCAAGGCTGCTGGCCTATGTTCTAGTATCGTGGTCATCTTGATTGGCGAAGGAGGATGGACAATGTATATGGCTGTTCGCATGGTAACCCCTCTGCTCTGCATCAGTCTGCTGCTTGGCGGGTGCGAAAAGGACAAGAAAAAGATCACCGCTGAGCCAGCTCGGCAGAGTGACCAGCCTAGAGCTGGATCGAGCACTGGGGCTTCTTCCGACCGTTCAAAGCAACCGCCGGTGAGTCAACCTCGAGAACGTCGTGAGCAGAAGGAAGCCATGCGTGATAATCGAGAGACGGCCGCCAAGCAATCCAAGACTGACTCACCGAGAGAGACACCATCGACGGAGCAGAGAACCGAAGAACAGACGGCTGGAATATCGCCAAACAATGGCGACCGAGCTGTGAGGAAACAACCACAGTCTGTCACCCCACTCGATCAATCTGGAAGTGCCGCGGATCTCGCCGTTACGCAGCGCATCCGGCAAGCATTGTTGCGAGAAGATCTTTCATTTGCTGCGAAAAACATCCTCGTGATCACTGACGCCGATCATGTCGTGTTAAAAGGCCAGGTGCGGAGCCCGTCCGAGGCGGAACGAATAAAAGGTATTGCCGGAACGATCACCACAAAAAGAATAGAGGATGTTTTAGAAGTTACACCTTGAGCTGCATAAAAAAGGAGAGGACATGACTAAAGCCGTATATGGGATTGTGCGGACTCACGCAGAAGCAGCATCCTTGATCGACAAGCTCAGGAGTGCCGGCTTTGCTTCTACAGATGTATCGATACTTGCCCCTCACAACCAACAGGATCAAGGGCTAGCCGTGGAAAAGCATACAAAGTCCTTGGAAGGAACGGCCACCGGTGCGACTGCGGGAGGTGTCTTGGGAGGCGTGCTCGGCCTTCTTGCGGGAATCGGGACATTGGCGATTCCTGGATTAGGCATTTTAGTCGCGGCCGGGCCCCTTTTGGCAACTCTCAGCGGCATGGGGCTCGGTGCGAGCGTAGGCGGTCTTGCCGGAGGACTCATCGGCATGGGAATTCCCGAATATGAGGCGAAGCTCTATGAGCGCCACCTCGAACAAGGCGGTATCTTAGTCGCGGTGCACTGTCAGGAAAGCGACGCCGTTTCTCGAGCGCAAGACATCATGCAAGCGACGGCCACCGATATCGCGACCGGTCGAGAAAAAGCTGCGTGAATCGCCGTCCGAGCAGTCGGTGCCACTTCCAGGAGGTTGATCACATTTGCGGGTTACCTGAAGAACTGGTCACCTAAAGAAAAGGAAGGACCCATCTCATCCAACTCGCAGCAGGGTGTTACCATCCGCTCTGAAAGTGCGGCGCATAGCAGCACGACTGCCGAGGAGGTCTACCACACAATCATTCTCACCACTACCATAGGATCCTACCGTATCTGCTGCCTTAAGCTGGGCAGAAGATTTGGTTGGTATGGCCCCTTCAAATTCGTTACCCGTGACGAACGCTCAGGAGCCGAGACTGACGGAGGTACCAATTCCGGACCTGAAATTGAATATGGCCACCTAAGACAGCAAGAATGCGAAAATTGCCTCAGGCATTGTTACTTGGGATGAACCGCACCTATTGCATTACGTCCATCGACTCTCGGGGCCTCCGCCTAGTCGCGCAATGTCGACATATCTGACGACAAGATCAGCCAGCCGTACACCATTGCGCTCGCCGTCGGTCAGAAAATCTCGTTTGGCCGCCGCCCAAGCCTGCGCCCACTGATCCTCAGATGCCTCGATGTTGTAATACAGCTCCAGCGTGGAGATGGCCTGGTCCGCTTCCGTCTCGGAAAGTCCCAACTCCCTCACGAGGTCCTGTCTCTGGTTTTTCCTGAGATCAATGTACTGCTGCACAAGGGTTTTCATCTCATCATCCATCACTCCTCCTTTTGCTCCCTGTCTCTGATGCAACGGATCGCAGCCTACCCAAGACGAATGTATTGGACCGCTCGATGTCAATCTCTGTACCTCGCTTCGGATGAATTGACAATCTGGGAAAACAGCCTAAGCAATGGAGAATCGGCCGCCTTCTCCATCCATGGCGTCATTGCGCCATTGCGCCGCAAGGCAAACGTTTCTCCGCCAAATCTGCTGTACCTTGCACGACCTCTGCTCTTGCGCTGAAACAAGACCATAGCTAGAATACCCCCCCGGCGCGACAGCTTGTAAAAGCGCGGAAGGAAGAACAGCCAAAGTTTCATGCCTCATTTCGCACGCCTGTTAAGATTTCGATCACCTCGCTTCATCCTGGTAGCCATGCTATCAGTCGTGATATGTGCCGCCCTTTCCTTTAGCTGGGGACGTGCACAGGACCATGAACAAGAGCGAGAAACCTCCCGTCTCCTGGCAATTCTCTTTGATTCCGGCCGTCTGGTAGTCGGAATGAACCAGGAGCTCATCAACGATGTCTCCAAGGGAGATAAAGGATTTACTCCTGATGTGTTTGAAAAGCAGCTCCGCGCTGTCTTTGAACAACGAACGGGCATCAATCTTTCCGACTCGAACGGTCAGATCCCGGCTATTGCCCGTCCGCTCCTTGATCGTCTTGTAGATGAAAGTAAGAGAACTATTGCCGGCTACCAAACACCCATCAATATTCCGGGAATTCGCTACAAGGGACTCATTCCGGCGACGTTTGGCACGGAGACTGCGGCCCGCTTTTCGACATGGTCCGGCATCTACCTTCGACAAATCGCGCCCGAAAGATTCTTGAGAAACAAGAAAAACCAACCCGATACGTATGAAGCTGGTGTTCTCAAAGCACTAGCCGAACAGGCGTCGACTTCTGGCGAATCACGGCCAAACTGGGAGGTCACGGATGACGGCAAGACTCTCCGTCTCGTCCTGCCATTGTATTACAGCAAGGCCTGTCTCGATTGTCATGGAGAGCCGAAAGGCCAACGTGACATCTCAGGCTACCCCAGGGAGGGCGGAAAGGAGGGGGAGCTCGGTGGAGCAATCAGCGTGAAACTTCCCATAAAGTGAGCACGCAGCGGAACCATCGACATCTTCCATCTTCCACAGCTTCCCTCACCCTGGAATGATCATCACTCCCGGAATGCCGCGAAGTGAAGGTACACATTTGACAATGCTCACACCAAAGGGTAGAGGTTCCGCCTTGTCTCTATGACGGCGCCAGCAACATCCGCTTCGTCCAATCGTGCACGTCATCCCTGGTGGCAATCCGCAGTTTTTTATCAGATCTATCCCTGGAGTTTTCAGGACTCCAATCATGATGGCATTGGCGACCTGCGGGGCATTCAGTCGAGGCTGGAGTACCTTCGCGGAGACACCGCTGCGTCGCTCGGCATTGACGCCATCTGGCTCTCCCCCGTCTATCCTTCTCCGATGCGCGATTTCGGCTACGACGTCAGTGATTACGTCAATATTGATCCCCGGTTCGGCACGCTCGCCGACTTCGACGCGCTTGTGCAGGAGGCTCACCATCGGGGAATCCGCGTCATCATGGATCTGGTGCTGAACCACACCTCCGATCAGCATGAGTGGTTCCGCGACTCGCGCAGCTCCCGTTCCTCGTCCAAACGCGACTGGTATTGTTGGGCAGGCGGCAAGGCCTTCGGGCGCCCGCCAAGTAATTGGAATGCCAGATTCGGCGGCTCATCCTGGTGTTGGGATGCTGGAAGCAGGCAATACTATCTCCATTCCTTCCTGAAGGAACAACCGGATCTCAACTGGCAGAATGTCGCCGTCCGTGCAGCTATGTGGGACGTCGTCAAATTCTGGCTCGATCGTGGGGTCGATGGGTTTCGTCTGGATGCGATCAATTGGCTGGGCAAGGACATGCGGTGGCCCGATAATCCATTTCGGTTCGGCCTTCGCGGCTACACAAGACAGCACCACATCCATGACCGGGACAAGGAAGTCGCGCATCAGATCATGCGCGAGTTACGCCAGGTCGTCTCAGCCTATCAAGACGTGGTGTTGATCGGAGAAGCCGCTGCAGACACGCCCGGGGGACCAGCCTCGTTCTATGGCACTGAAGACGACGAACTCCATCTCGTGTTTGATTTTCGGGTCATGAAGTCCCCGTGGAGTGCGGAAACCTTCCGTCGGTTCCTGTCAGAACACGTCACGGCTCTTCCCAAGGGTGCATGGCCGACGATCGTCCTGAGCAACCACGACCAATCGCGGCACATTGACCGCTATGGTCACCGCGGTGACGCCAAGGCTCGAGCCAGAATCGCCGCCCTCTTACTGCTGACGATGCCTGGGACACCCTTTCTCTATTACGGCGAAGAACTTGGGATGCGCAATGGACGGCTGCGATACCGGGATTTGCGAGATCCTTATACGAAACGTTTCTGGCCCTTCCGCACGGGACGAGATCCTGCGCGTACGCCGATGCAGTGGGATGCATCCCGTCACGCCGGATTTTCAACCGAGCGACCATGGCTTCCCGTGTCACCGGACTATGCGCTGCTCAACGTCGCCCGATCGACAAGCGACCCACAGTCACTCTGGTCACTGTACCGGCAACTGCTCCACCGTCGGCGGATATCGCCCGCCTTGAACCGCGGAGAATGCCGTCTCGTCCCTGCCGGCCCAGGGGAGTGTCTCGTCTATGAGCGGGTGGCAAGCCTGGAAGACGGCGCATACGAACGGATGCTGGTCGCAGTAAATTTTTCAGAACGCACTTCAGCAGTCAGGGTGCCGGACGGCTCATCCAGCGGCCAGGTGCTGCTCTCGACGGATGGACAGAAGCCTGAACGAGTATGGAATCCGGGCAGCCTGCAGCTGGCACCCCATGAAGGAGTCCTGGTACGCCTTGCTTAGCGAGCCAGTCTGAAAAACAACGTCGCGAGCGGCGGCAGCGTGACCGTTATCGAGTGGCTCCGTCCATGCAACGGTACCGGCACAGCCTCGATGCCTCCGAGATTTCCCCACCCGCTTCCGCCATACAAGGCGGCATCGCTGTTCAACACTTCCTGCCAGAAGCCGCCTCGAGGGACCCCGATCCGATAGTTCGTTCGCGGGACCGGCGTAAAATTACACACGACAAACAGAAGGTCGTCGGCTGATGTGCCTTTGCGAAGCAGACTGATCACGCTCGCTTCTGCATCGTTGCAATCGATCCATTCGAAGCCGGTTGGATCTGTATCCCGCTCATGGAGTGCCCGCTCTGTCCGGTAAAGCCGGTTGAGGTCTGACACCCACGTGTGCAGAGCGCGATGCATCTCCTGCTCCAACAGATGCCATTGCAGGCTGGAATCGTGCGCCCATTCACTCCACTGTCCAAACTCGTCGCCCATGAACAGCAGCTTTTTAGCAGGCTGTGCGTACATGTAGCCGTAGAGCAGCCGCAAATTTGCGAACTTTTGCCAGGAATCACCAGGCATTTTGCCAAGCAATGAGCCTTTACCGTACACGACTTCATCATGCGACAAGGGAAGAACAAAATTCTCCTGGAAGGCGTACAGCATGCGGAAGGTCAGCTTGTTGTGATGGTATTTCCTGAAAAAGGCATCCTGGCTCATGTAGGACAACGTATCGTGCATCCATCCCATGTCCCACTTTAACCCGAAGCCGAGTCCGCCGAGATAGGTCGGCTTGGACACCATGGGCCAGGCGGTCGATTCCTCGGCGATGGTTTGCACCTGAGGATAATTCCGATAGACCTCCTCATTGAACCGACGCAAAAATGAAATCGCTTCTACATTCTCTCGTCCTCCGTACTGATTGGGGATCCACTGCCCTTCCTGTCGTGAGTAATCCAAATACAGCATGGAAGCGACCGCATCCACACGCAATCCATCGATGTGATATTTGTCCAGCCAGAATAATGCGCTACTGATCAGAAAGCTCCTGACCTCGTTGCGACCGTAGTTGAAGATGTAGGTATTCCAATCGGGGTGAAAGCCCTGGCGAGGATCGGCATGCTCGAAGAGATGGGTGCCGTCGAAATAGCTCAGCCCATGTTCATCGGTAGGGAAATGCGACGGCACCCAATCCAGAATGACGCCGATGCCGTGCCTGTGCAGTTCATCCACCAGATACATGAAATCCTGGGGCGTGCCGTAGTTGCCCGTTGGCGCGAAATA
>DASTJX010000203.1:0-13242 GCA_035716265.1 Nitrospira sp. | reverse complement strand
CTCCTTCTCCTCTTGCGAGAAATGCAGCGACCGGCTATAAGTCTCCTGTTTTCTGACAAACCCTTCGGAAAATATAAGTGTACGAACGGTGAGTCGCCCATTCATCCTAGAGAGAGGTGGGGAATGCCACGACAGGGAATTCGGCACATAGTGTTAGCGGCTGTATCCTGTGTGATCGTCCTGACGACAACTGCGGCTTGTGGGAAGCGCGTAGCGGGATCGTCGGGCGATGCCTCTTCCATGACCAGGGAAAAGAGCAGAGCGGCACCGGTGGAGACCATTCAGCCCGAGGGCTTTGCAACCATTCCGGAGGACAAGAGCGCTACCTTAGAGACGGCGCGTACCCCCGGAGACATTGCCTCTGCTCCCTCGGAAACCTCACCTCCGGGTGCCCTGACGGAGCCGGCACCTGCCCCTGCACCTTCATCTGCCGCCTCATCTCCCATCGACGCAGCACACTTGGCCGACATCTTTTTTGATTATGACCAGTATGCGATCAGGAGAGATGCCCAGACGATTCTTGGCGCCAATGCCGATTGGATCAAAAACCGGCCGGGAAAGGCCGTCGTCATTGAAGGACACTGCGACGAGCGTGGCACCCAAGCCTACAATCTGGTGTTAGGAGACAAGCGGGCTCGCTCCGTCAAGCGCTATCTGGAGGACCTCGGGGTGTCCGCGTCTCGGTTGAAAACAACTAGCTATGGCGAAATACGGCCGCTCTGCAAGGAGCGAGACGAAAGCTGTTATCAGCAAAACCGGCGGGCCCATTTCGTGGTGCAGTAGTCAACTGCCCATGCGGCGGCCTGCATTCATTGAATAATCACCAAGGAGGAACGAAGATGCGAGGAGTAGGACGAGTTGTGGCCGTTTGTCTTTGCGTGTTGGCGGGATGTGCAGTCAAAGGCGAGCGGATCGACGTCGCTATCCCTGCCGCGTCTCCCAACCAGGTCACGACGAGTTCAGGGAACATGGGACCCCGGGTTGTGGTCAAACCGTTTGACGACGCCAGAATGGACCGTACCCACCTGGGCAGCCGGTCGCATTTCTGGGGGGATAGGAGTTATTTTGACGTGCCTAACGCGTCTGTGGGCCAGGCGGTCGCACAGGCGCTTGTCCAGCAGCTGACCAAACGTGGGTGGCAGGCCAGCCTGGATGGTTCGAGTGGAACGGCACCGGACGCGACGATATCCGGCACCATTCAAGATCTCTCCGTGCAAGCTGTCAGCAAGTTCGGCCGTACGGAACTCGACGCGAAAAACACGATGATGGTGCGTGTGGCCAACCATGGCGACGAGAGCAGCATTCAGGAACGTGTCATGGGCGCCGGGAGTGATCGGGTATTCTGGTTTGAACCGGAAGACGCACAGCAGCTGGTCAATGAAGTGCTCGAAAAGAACATCGAAAAATTCATCGCCGACACGAAGCTCGACGGACGTGCGGTGAGGCTGCGCTAACAGAATAGATCTGCTCACCGAAGAGCGGGCTTCCGAGGCTTCGTGGCGAGCGCCGGATTGCCTGGTGGTGTTTCGTTAATCTCCTCATACCTTGTCAGATTCTAGACAGTATGCTGACGACATCTTGCACGATCCTCTCCGTCGTGCCCTGATGCGCCGTGACCACCCGGCGGCCATGCCGCCCCATCGCGGCGGCTGTGTCCCGATCCGTTAACAATCGCTCACAGGCTGCATATAGCTCGTCCTCGTCCTTGGCGAGGACTGCGCCACCCGCGTCGAGGAGCCATTTCGACACATCGGGGAAGTCGTGCATGTCAGGACCGAACAGCACCGGTTTCCCACAGGCCGCCGGTTCGATCGGATTCTGCCCGCCCTTCGGCACAAAGCTTCCTCCAATGACGGCGATGTCGGCGAGGGCGTAAAGCCGGCTCAGGTATCCCAGGCGGTCTACGACGATCACCGGTATCGAGCGGTTCAGTTGAGAGAAGAGTATGGCATCGACGCCGTCGTCTTGAAACAACTTGACGACCTCAGATCCCCGTCCGGGATGTCGAGGCACCAGGATGAGTCGGAGGGCAGAGAATTTGCGTCTTAACCGAAGAAAACACGAACGCAGGATCTCTTCCTCTCCCGAATGTGTGCTTCCGGCGATGAGGACAGGTGAGTCAGGAAGGATATGGAACTCCTCTCGGAGCGCGGCGAGTCCGGCCTCGTCAGGGATCGCCAAAGCAGCGTCGAATTTGAGATTGCCCGGGGTTCGAAGCCGGTCCGAATCAATCCCCAGCGCGAGAAACCGCTCTGCCTCGCCCGGCGACTGCGGATAAATCGAGCAAAAGCTATTGAACGCTGGCTTAAACAGAGCGGAGGCGGCGCGATATGTGCGAAAGGATTCTGGGGACAATCGTCCATTGACGAGCAGGCAGGGGACGGCTTTGCGGCGAACATCAGCGAGGAAGCCAGGCCAGATATCGGTTTCAATGAAGACAACCAGCGCCGGATCGATCCTCTCGAGACACCGGCTCACGGCAAAAGGCACGTCGTAGGGAAAATAAAAGCATCCGTCGCAGAATCGGTTGAATCGTTCGGTTGCGAGGGTGAACGCCGACAGCGTCGAAACAGAGAGAAACAACGGACGTTCTCCGGTTTCCCGGCGCAGGCTTTCGATGAGGCTTCCGGCCGACAACAGCTCTCCAATCGAGACGGCATGGACCCATACTGGGCTCCGGCGGGACGACTGAAGCCGGGGGTACTGTTGCCATCCTAATCGTTTGAGGAGCGTCTTCCGGCGCTTCGAATTGAACACCCAGAGCGGGAAGCAGGTCACGAACAGGATGACCCCAGCGGTAAAGAGCGCACGGTACAGCGCAAGGAGTATTGCCTGGTACCGGCTGATATGCGGATGGTGTGGCGTCACTTCGAGGCGGCGAGCCGAGGGGCCGCAATTTTCTCCAGTACCGCGCGCGTGACGTCCTCCACAGTTAAGCGCTTCATGCAGGCCCGCTCTTCATACACGGTGGTCGAGCATTGCTTTTTGAAGCAGGGGCTACAGCTGACATCGGCGCGCAGCACGACATGGTTCGCGCCGTAGGGACCTGTTCGCCAGGGAGCTGTCGGTCCGAAGAGCGCGACCACGGACGTGCCAACCGCGGCAGCCAAATGCATGGGGCCGCTGTCCGTTGTCACCAGGACTTCAGCTCGCCGATAAATGGCGGCGAGGGTGTTGAGACTTGTCTTGCCGTCGAGCCGTCGACACCGGCTCGTCATCAACCGGCATATCTCATCGAGGGCCGTCTGGTCTTGTGGGCCTCCCGTGAACACGGTGCAAAGGCCTTCACGCTGGAGACGATCGGCCAGTGCGGCGAACGAAGCAGGCTCCCATAACTTGGTCGGCCAGCGACCCATGGGATTGATGGCGACCAGGCGATCGCCCTCACGCACGCCGACTGTGAGCAACAAAGCCGAGGCCTCCAACTCCTGTGCAGCCGACACAGGGACCGTGTAGCGAAGGTCAGCGGCAGGAACACCGATGCCTTTCAATAGGAGAAGGCTCCGGTCAATGGCATGGTGATTCATGCTCACTGCGGGGATCCGTTCGTTCAGAACCAGATAACTGTGTTCGGCGTGTTCCATACCACGGCCGAACCCCACCTTGCGACCGCCTTTGGCCAATGCCACCCAGACGGCACTCTTGATGAGGCCTTGAAAATCGATAATGAGATCGTAGCGGGTATCACGCAACTGCCGGATGAATTGTAAAACACCACGGAGCGCGCCGGACAGGCGGCCGGCACGGGCGTCATGCAGCCACGTTTTTCGACGGGCCACCAGCACCCGGTTCAAGGCCGGATGTCCGTACAAGAGATCGGCTGCCGATTCCTCCACCAGCCAGGAAATCTGCGCATCGGGAAAGTGCGCGCGAAGGGACCACAGAGAGGGAAGCGTATGGATGACGTCTCCGATTGCGCTGGTCTTGACGATAAGAATGTTCACGGGTGGGGCCGCCTCGGAAGGCGGAGGTGAGCGCGCCTGGGCCGCGGCGCTCGATCGCTTACATCCTCACATACATCGAGCGAATCTTTTCTCGGCTTATCCGTTGCTTCCAATCGTCTCCCAGGGCATTCTTCCACAACGGTTCGAGCCCCAGCGCCGTATCGATCATCCGGTTCATGCCGACTTCGTCGATCTCCTTGGTCACCCCGGACGGCAGATCGATCCGGTTCTGACGGATCATCTGCTGAAACTCTCGCACATCCTGCCCGTAATATTCTTCAAGCTGGTTGAAGACGATGCAATTGCCCACGCCATGACGCACGCCCAGGACATAAGACAACCCGTAGGACAGCGCATGGCAGACGCCGACCTGCGAGTAGGCGATGCTGAGCCCTCCAAAGTACGAAGCCACCATCAAGCGTTCGTCCGCGACCACGCCCTCACAGTGGCTGAGAAACACCTCCCGGCAGATGTCCCGGGCACTTACAGCAAACGCCCGGCTAAATTCGTTGATGAATGTGCCCTGCAGCGATTCGCACGAGTGAATGTAACAGTCCATTGCGGTGTAAAACCGCTGGTTTGGCGGGACGGTCGCGATCAAATCCGGGTCCATGACGATTTGATCGAACGGGGTAAAATCAGAATTAATACCGAGCTTCTTGACGGGTCCGGTCAGGACCGCCGTGCGGGACACCTCCGCACCACTCCCGGCCAAGGTCGGAATGCCGAGATGATAAATTGCCGGATACTTCACCAGATCCCAACCCTGATAGTCGGCAGCCGAACCGGGATTGGTCAGCATGATGGAGACGGATTTGGCCAGATCCATGGCACTGCCGCCTCCGATCCCGACAATGGCATCGGGCTGCCGGTTTGAAAACGCCTTGACTCGTTCCGTGAGCTCATCCACGTATTGGGTTTTAGGCTCCGTCCCGACGTCTACGAGGATGACCAGGTCGTTGGCGCGCAACGGCAGTTTTTGAATGAACGCGCGTTTTTCGTGCACCGCGTCGATCAGAAAGACGACAGGCGATCCGGCGTCGGTGCGTTGCTTGGTCAGAATGTCGCCGAGTTGATTAATGCTGCCTCGTCCGTAGATGAGCTGGGGGACCAGGCGCAGATTTCGATACATGATCGTCCCTTCTCTAGCTGTCGACACCAGCGGCTAATGAGCGGGAAACCGCTCGGTCACCACCTGTTCAAATTCCACGGCCTGCTCGGGCGTATCGATCTCGACCAACGCTTCCTTGGTGACGCCGACCTTGATACGGTGCCCGCGTTCCATTGCTCGGAGCATCTCGAGCTTCTCAACCTGTTCGAGTTTGCCGGGCGCAAGCGTGCAGAATAGTTCCAAAAATGATGCCGTGTAGGCATACAGGCCGAGATGAATAAGGACCGGAATGCCGGCCGCCACCTCTGGGTCGAATGCCCCGTGTGTGTCGCGGAGATACGGGATCGGTGCACGCGAGAAATATACCGCATAACCCTTCTCATCACAGACGAGCTTGACGTGGTTCGGATTGCGGTAATCCTTGTCGTATCGTACCGGCGTTCCCAGCGTCGCCATCTCTGTATCAGCTTGAATAAGCTCGACCAGTTGACGAATGTGCCCACCGGTCACCAGTGGTTCGTCGGCCTGGACGTTGATCACATACCTGGCCTTCAGCCGGCGATTGGCCTCGGCAATCCGGTCAGTGCCGCAGGTGTGGGCTGGATCCGTCATGATCGCCTCATAACCGTCCCGACGGAGCACCTCTGCCAGCGATTCGTGATCCACTGCAAAGTAGAGTGGGAGATCGGGCGCTTCGTTCTTGATGCGGTCGGCCGTCCAGACGATCACCGGTTTGTCCTTGATCCGGTGAAGTAATTTTTTCGGAAACCGCGTGGAACCGATACGGGCTGGGACAATGATTGCGACGTTCATGGAGCGGCTCAATTTGAACGAACGGGGCAGAGTTCAGGCCAACACGGATTTCATCCGGGCGAGTCTATCACGCACTTGCTCCTCGGTCCACCGCAGTTTAATCAGCATGGAGATCGTCCGACCGATCACTGCGTCGGACTGCGGCAGGGTGATTTTTTTGAGATCGCTGCCGTACCCGAAGCGGTCGATGGCCAGACGCCCGGGCGATGTGAACGCTTTGATATGATCCCATTTCCGGTGGTAGTGCCAGTTATTATCGTACCAATAGAAGCAGCCGTCGACGCCGGCCTCTGCAAGAGTTTTGGCCGCTTGTCGGGCATCGTGCTCAGACGGCAACAGCATACTTAAAAAGGTGGCCGAATCGCCCGCCGGATCGGGCAGTTCTCGGAACTGGAGACGCGGAATTGCAGCTAACCCGTTCTTCAACACGGCTTTGTGACGACGTTGGATTTCCAGGATACTGTCGAGCCGTGCCAGTTGCGCGACCCCGACTGCGGCATGCAGTTCGCTGAGCCGAAAGTTCGCGCCGATGTGCGGATGTCCATCGGCGCCTCGATCGGCACCAACATGATCATGCCCATGGTCGGTGTAGGCCTGTGCCAAGCGGTAGGCCTCCTCGTCGTCGGTGAGCACCGCTCCGCCTTCCCCGCAGGTGATTGTTTTCACATAGTCGAAGGATAAGCAGCCGACCCTTCCAAAGGTCCCTAACGCCTTCCCCTGAAAGGTTGCGCCGGCTGCCTGTGCCGCGTCCTCAATGAGGGTCACGCGGTGCGTCCGGCAGAGGTCCATGATCGCGCCAATTCTGGCCATAGCCCCGCACATGTGCACGACCAGCACGGCTTTTGTCCTCGGGGTAATCACCTCCGCGACCGAGCGGGGATCGAGACAGAGCGTCTCGTCGATTTCCGCGAACACGGGTACTGCACCGGCCAGCAGCACCGTTTCCAGATCGGCGACGAACGTAAAAGGAGGAAGGACGACCTCATCGCCTGCACCGACTCCACACACGGCTAATGCCGTACTGAGAGCGGTGGTACCACTGGAACACACATGCGCATACCGGACTCCGAAACGTGCTGCCAGTTTTTGCTCGAGCTCACGGCATTTCCATTGCCCATTTCGAGCGCCATCAAACCCGTAGCGCATCAATACGCCCGACGCCATGACTTCGAGCACTTCTCGACGCTCTTCTTCGCCGATGGATTCAAATCCTGGCATTGAGCCCTCGTGACACCATGCTCGTCGTTGGAAAACTACAGCGCTCCTGCGGCTTGCGCCTCTTTGACAAATGCTTCAATACAGTCGCGGACGCCGTGTTCGATAAGTGAACCGCTTTTCATCCAGTCTTTGGCCTGTTGCCGCTCAGATCGACAGGATGTCACGAATGGCGGACCGCCCTGGCGCGACACCTCGAAAAGCGTCTGTATTTGGAACCGCTGCTCCTGACCGCCGACATAGTCGAGGAAGAACTGTTCAATGGTTCCTGAGACGGTTCTGGTCGAGTCGGGGCTGGCCTCATAACCTGCCGAGGTCAACTCCTTCCGGAGCGCGTTGGCAAAAAATTCGCCGATGTCCTGTGACAGGAACAGCCTTTCCGGATCATATTCACTGGATTCGACTTCCTTTTGCTGCATCAGCCCTGTGGGATGACCGGCATAAATGAAGGTATCAACCCGCACTGGTCCGCTTCCTGTGATCGAGGCGGATGGACGGTAATCCAGATACAGGACCCGTGGGCAGCCGGTCAAAACCGTGACGGCCAGAAAAACAGTCGAAATCCATTGGGAAGTCGAAAGCCGGGACATCATGCGTTCGGGCTGATGGCAGCCTACGGAGAGTGAGGACGGCTGTCAATAGTGAATCGACCCGATGTGAACGGGGCAGCAGGGTGTGTGGACGGTTATTGCGGAAGTGGACTGGGTTCAATTGATCGATGCGTCCTTCTGAGAAAACGCAGGCGCATCCGATCCAGATAGAGATACACCACCGGGGTCGTATAGAGCGTCAGCAGCTGGCTCACGAGGAGGCCGCCGACAATGGCAATGCCGAGCGGCCGTCGCAGCTCGGAGCCGACGCCGGTGCCGAGCGCCAGCGGCAGCGCGCCAAACAGCGCGGCCATCGTCGTCATCATGATGGGACGGAATCGCAGGAGGCAGGCCTCGTAGATGGCGTCCGCCGGTCCTTTCCCTTCTTTTCGCTCCGACTCCAAGGCAAAGTCAATCATCAGAATCGCGTTCTTCTTGACGATGCCGATCAACAGAATAATGGCGACCATCGCGATTACACTCAGTTCAGTCTTAAACAGGAGCAACGCCAGGAGCGCGCCCACACCCGCAGACGGCAAGGTGGAAAGGATGGTGATGGGATGTATGTAGCTCTCGTACAGGATCCCGAGCACGATATACACCGTGACGAGCGCCCCCAGGATCAACCATACCTGGTTGTCCGACGAGGTCCGGAACGCTCTGGCCGTCCCCTGAAAGCTGCCCCGAATGCCGGCCGGCAAAGCCATCTGGTGAAGCTCCCGCTCAATCGCCGCCACCGCCTGACCCAAAGAGATTCCCGGCACCATATTGAACGAAAGCGTGACCGCTGGAAACTGTCCCTGATGGTTCACCGCCAGCAAGGTTGAGGTCGGTTCATAGCGCGCCACCGCGCTCAACGGGATTTGCACCCCGGTCGGCGAGCGCACGTAGATATCGTGGAGTGTTGCCGGGTTCTGCCAGTATTGAGGGGCGGCTTCCATCACGACATGGTACTGATTCAAGGGTCTGTACAGGACTGAAACCAGCCGCTGACCGAACGCATCGTAGAGGGTGTCGTCGATGAGCTGAGGGCTGATGCCAAGCCGCGATGCGGTGCTGCGATCGAACACCACGAGAGATTGCAGGCCCTTGTCCTGCTGGTCGCTGTTCACGTCGGCGATCTCCGGAAGCGTGCGAAGTTGTTGCTCGACGCGCGGTGCCCAGGTATTGAGTTCAGCGAGATCAACGCTTTGCAGTGTATATTGATACTGTGCGCTGCTCGCTCTCCCTCCGATTCTCAAATCCTGGATGGTTTGCAGATATGTCGAAGCACCAGGGACCGTGGCGAGCTTGGGGCGGAGCCTCGCGATCACATCGTCCGTTGTGACCATGCGTTCAGGGAGGGGCTTCAGCGAGACAAAGGAGCGGCCGACGTTGTTTGTCCCTCCGCCGCTGAACGCCGTCACGGACTCCACGGCCGGATCACTGCGGATGATTTCCACGATCTCGGTGAGTTTCTGGCGCATGGCCTGGAAAGAAATGTCTTCCGCAGCCTGGATCCTGCCGGAGATCCGGCCGGTGTCCTGCTGTGGGAAAAAGCCTTTCGGCACGACTGTGTAGAGGTAGCCGCTGAGTCCCATGGTTGCCAATGTGACCCCGAGCATGATGCGCGGATGCCGCAGCACCCAAGCGAGAGTCCCGGCATAGCCTCCGCGCATGCCCTCGAAGATCCCTTCGCTAATCCGATACCACCATCCGTGCGGAGTGTTACGCTGCGGCTTCAATAACATCGCGCACATCATGGGCGTTGTGGTCAGCGACACAACCAGCGAGACGAGAATCGCCACTGAAAGCGTGACGGCAAACTCGCGGAACATCCGCCCCATCATGCCTCCCATGAGTAAAATCGGAAGAAATACCGCGACGAGCGAGAGGGTGATCGACAGCACGGTAAACGTAATCTCTTGCGCACCGCGCAATGCGGCCTGCAGCATGGGCATTCCCTGCTCTCGGTACCGGCTGATGTTTTCCAACACGACAATCGCGTCGTCGACGACGAACCCCGTGGCGATCGTAAGGGCCATCAGCGAGAGATTGTCGAGACTGTAGCCGAGGAGGTACATCACGCCAAACGTGCTGATGAGCGAGACCGGCACTGCTACCGTGGGAATAAGGCTGGCACGTACGTTCCGTAGAAAGGCGAATACGACGAGAATCACAAGCAGGACCGAGATGGCCAGTGTCCGCTCGACCTCATGCAGCGACGCGCGGGTGACTCCCGTCCGGTCGCTGAACAGCGACAGCTTGATGCTGCCCGGAATGGATGCCTCGAGCTGAGGTAATACCGCACGGATGCGATCGACCGTCTCGATCATGTTCGCGCCCGGCTGCCGATAGACCATGACCAGCACAGCGGGTGTGCCGTTGGCCATACCTAAATTCCGCAAATCTTCAACCGAGGTCTCCACTGTCGCGATGTCGGATAGTTGCACCGCCCGTCCGTCCCGATAGGCGACGACAAGGGGTAGGTAGTCGTCCGCCTTCTGCAGTTGATCATTGGTCCGTATTTCCCAGGTTCGCGTCCCGTCACTCAGTTGGCCGTTCGGCCGTTTCACGTTCGTGGCGTTCAGCATTTGGCGGACATCGCCGAATCCAATGCCGTATTTGTTGAGTGCCGTGGGATTGAGATCCACGCGAATGGCCGGGAGAGAACCTCCTCCTACGTACACTCTGCCGACCCCTTCGATCTGCGAGAGCTTTTGCTGCAGGATGCTCGAAGCGGCATCGTACATCACACCGCGGTCCACAATGTCGGAAGTCAAAGAGAGAAGGAGAATGGGCGCATCGGCGGGATTGTTCTTCCAGTAGCCAGGGTTGGACGGAAGGTTGGCCGGCAAATCGGCACGGGCGGCGTTGATTGCCGCCTGGACATCGCGTGCAGCTCCGTCGATGTCGCGGCTCAGCTCGAACTGGAGTGTGACGCTGGTCGAGCCGAGTGTGCTCGAGGAGGTCATTTCCGTGACCCCGGCGATCCGTGTGAACTGACGCTCGAGCGGAGCCGCGACGGAACTGGCCATGGTCTCCGGGCTCGCGCCGGGCAGACTTGCCTGGACGCCGATCGTGGGAAATTCCACTTGGGGGAGGGAAGCGACCGGCAAGAATCGGAATGCGATGATCCCGACGAGCGTGACGCCGATCGTGAGCAATGTCGTGGCGACCGGACGCCGGATGAACGGTGCAGAGACGTTCATGTCGACCCTGTGCCGAGGGCCTCTGACATCGGTGCCTGAGACCGTCGGGCGCGAACGCGCCGCGCCAATCGATCGAACGCGAGGTAGACGACCGGCGTGGTGTAGAGAGTCAGCAACTGACTGAGGATCAGCCCCCCGACGATCGCAATCCCGAGGGGACGTCGCAGCTCCGATCCGACCCCTGTTCCCATGGCTAACGGCAACGCACCCAGCAGGGCCGCCAGCGTCGTCATCATGATCGGCCGGAAACGCAGCAGGCAGGCTTCATAGATAGCTTCTGCCGGCTCCTTCGCCTCCTTTCGCTCCGCTTCCAGCGCGAAGTCGATCATCAGGATCGCGTTCTTCTTGACGATGCCGATCAACAGGATAATGCCGATCAGCGCGATGACGCTGAACTCGGTTTGAAACAACATCAACGCCAGTAGCGCACCCACACCTGCCGACGGCAGCGTTGAGAGGATCGTGAGCGGATGGATGTAGCTTTCATAGAGAATGCCGAGCACGATGTACACGGTCATGAGCGCTGCCAGGATCAGCAGTGGTTCGTTCGCCAGCGAAGCACGGAAGGCCTGGGCCGTCCCCTGAAAACTAGCCCGGATGCTTGGCGGCAGGCCGATATGTTTCGTGACCCGCTCGATGGCTTTGACTGCCTCACCGAGCGACGTGCTTGGGGCGAGATTGAAGGACAGCGTGACTGCCGGAAATTGAGCTTGCCGATTGACAGTGAGGGGCGTTGTGGTTTCCGTCACAGTCGTGAAGACGTTTAACGGGACCCGTCCACCGCCGAATGAGCGCACGTCGATGAATTCCATGGCCTGCGGCCCTTTTTGAAACTCCGGCATGACTTCGAGAATGACTCGGTACTGATTGAGCTGCGTAAACATGGTGGAGACTTGGCGCTGTCCAAACGCGTTATAAAGGGTATCGGTGATCAGCTGGGGGGTGATTCCCAGGCGGAAGGCCGTATTCCGATCGATATTCACCATGACCGCCAGGCCATGGTTCTGCTGATCACTGCTCACGTCGCGCAGTTCGGGGAGCGCCTGCAAGGACTCGACTAGCATGGGCGCCCACCGGTTCAGTTCCTCTGGGTCCGCGTCTTCGAGAGTGTATTGATATTGCGTGCGGCTGACACGATTTTCGACGGTGAGATCCTGCACCGGCTGCAGATACAACGTGATCCCCCCAACGTTGGCCATGTGGGACTGCAGGCGCTGTATGATGTCGCTTGCGCTTAGCTTTCTCTCCTCAAGTGCTTTGAGATTGATTTGGATGCGCCCGCTGTTGAGCGTGGTGTTGATACCATCAACCCCGATGAACGAGGACAGGCTCTCGACGGCCGGATCCTCGAGGATCGCCCTGGCCAATGCCCGCTGCCGGTCAACCATGGAGGCGAATGAAATCGTCTGCGGCGCTTCGGTGATCCCCAGGATCACACCGGTATCCTGAACTGGGAAAAAGCCCTTGGGGACCACGACGTAGAGCAGGACGGTCACGATCAGCGTGCCCACCGCCACGCCCAGCGTGGCCTGCTGACGATTCAAAACCCATCGGAGCGACTTCCCATAACCCGCGATGACCCGATCGAACAGCCGCTGGGAATGTCGATAGAACTCACCTTGCTCTGTCTGAGGCCTGTATCGCAGAAGTCTGGCGCACATCATTGGGGTCAGCGTCAACGACACGACGGCCGAGATGAGGATCGTGATGCTCAGCGTGATGGCAAACTCGCGAAACAACCTCCCGACGACGTCCCCCATGAACAGCAGCGGAATCAGCACGGCAATGAGCGAGATGGTCAATGAGAGCACGGTGAAAGCGATCTGTTGGGAACCCTTGAGTGCGGCCTGAAACGGCGTATCCCCCTTCTCGATGTACCGTGCGATGTTCTCGATCATCACGATCGCATCGTCCACGACAAACCCCGTGGAAATGGTGAGGGCCATCAGCGTGAGGTTGTTCAGGCTGAACCCCATCAGGTACATGAGCCCGAACGTCCCGACGAGGGAGAGCGGAACGGCCGCCGCAGGAATGACTGTCGCGGAAAGAGTTCGGAGAAAAAGAAAGATCACCAGAATCACGAGGGCGACGGCCAACATCAATTCGAACTGCACGTCCCGAACCGACGCCCTGATTGATGTCGTGCGGTCGGTCAGCACGGTCACATGCACGGACGATGGCAATGCACTTTGAAGCTGCGGAAGTAAAGTTTTGATGCGGTCTGCCACCTCGATGACGTTTGCGCCGGGTTGACGCTGGATGTTGACGATGACCGCCGGGACGTCGTTCATCCAGGCTGCCTGTTTGACATTCTCGACATCATCGATGACGTCCGCGACGTCGGACAGATGCACGGGGGCCCCGTTGCGATACGACAC
>DASTJX010000202.1:0-2551 GCA_035716265.1 Nitrospira sp. | reverse complement strand
CTCATGCGCTATGCCTGGCCGGGCAACGTCCGGGAGCTCCAAAATGTCATGGAACGGGCGGCGGTGCTGGTCGATGGCCATACGGTGATGAGTACACACTTGCCCGATCGATTGCAGTCCATGGCCGACAAAGATTCGGCGCCTTCGGAATCCGGATCGTTCAAGCAGGCCAAACAGCAAGCTGTAGAAAACTTTGAGCGCAATTTTCTTCTGGAACTGTTGAAACGCAACGAAGGCCATATGAGTCGGGCGGCCCGCGAAGCCGGCGTTGATCGAAAGACGATCGAGCGGATGGTCAAGAAGCACGGGCTTCGAGGGACGTTCTAGCGCAGTCGCTTGTGTCTCTCTTCGATCCTGGGTGGCTTTAAAGCTACTCTTTCACCGTCATCGTCATCGTGATCGGCTCGAGGGGATTGTTGTATTCGTCCCGCGGGACGGCGGCGATCTTGTCCACCACGTCCATTCCTCGAATCACCTCACCGAAGATACTGTACCTTCGATCCAGTCCGCCGTTGTCCGCAAGGCAAATAAAAAATTGCGAGCCGTTATCGTTGAAATCCCGTGTGCTTGAGCCATCCCGCGGTGTTTTTGCCATGGAGATGGCCCCCCGCTTATGCGGGCGGTCGCTCAACTCCGGATTCAGCCAGTAGCCGGGCCCTCCCGATCCATGCCTGAGCCGGTCCGATTCTTTGCTGAGCGGATCACCGCCTTGAATGACGAATCCCGGCACGATGCGGTGAAAGGTCGTCCCGTTGTAAAACTCCATCTTAATCAGATTGATGAAGTTTTCGATGTGACGCGGAGCATCCTCAGGATAAAATCGAATCTTGATCTCGCCGAACTTCGTCGTGATCGTCACGCGGGGATCGATTTTTTTGAATTCCATGACAGGGAATCTAGCAGGGCTGCGCTCGGGGCGGCAAGAGGGTGGTAATGGATGGTGGCCAGCGATGATAGTGACCCCGCACACAAGGCGAGCGCCTCGACGACATCCGTCACAATTTTCGAGGTTGGACCGGTAAGCCTTTCCCTGGATCAATCTTCAGCCAAAGAACCGCGCCGATCAACGCAATGCCTCCGGCCGTGGCAAGCGAAACCGGCCAGCCCCACTGTGCGGCGATCCAAGGAGTCAGACTTGGAGAAACTGCCCCCCCAAGGTTGGCGCCCGTGTTCATGAGGCCTGATAAGAGTCCCGCGTGGGTCTTGGAATAGTCCGTCGTCGATGCCCAATAGGCCCCCACAGCGAAGTAGAGGCAGCCGGCTCCGAGCGAGAGACTTACCACGGCAGCGGTCGCCGAATCTGTCATGGCACCCGCCAGGATCGCGCATCCAGCGAGAATCATCCCCGACATACCGGCGGCCACGCGCCCTCTCGTCACGCCATACGCCAGGGCTAATCGATCCGTCGCCCATCCTCCCAATGGACAACCGATCAAGATGGCCCAAAAAGGTGCGGACGCATAGAGCCCGCCCTTCAGCACATCGAATCCTCTCACGTTGACCAGATACAGATAGAACCACGAAAGATAGACATAGGCGACATAACCAAGGCAACTGTAGCTCAAGACCAACCACCAAATCGCCGGACTTCGTACGAGCACTCTCCAACTCACGGCGTGCGTCCCATCGTGCCCGGCCGAAGTCGCCGAAGAGCCATGTCGATCCTGAGCCCACGGATGCTCACTCGGGCGGTCGCGTGCCAGCGACCACCAGAGGATACCGATGAAGATGCCCAGCCCCGCCGATAGATAGAACACGGTTTGCCAGCCCCAGTTCACCATGACCCAGGCAGCCACCGGTGGCGTGACGGCCGAGCCCAAGCCGATGCCGCCGATCGCAATGCCGATTCCCAAGCCCCGTGAATCAGCGGGGACCCAATTGGCGACGGCACGATTGAATGAAGGCAGCGCGACGGCTTCTCCCATGCCCAAGGCAAATCGTACGGTCACGAGCGCACCGACGATCCCCACTGCGTCCGCAAGCGACGAGCTTGCGGCGAGCGCTGTCCACGCTGTGCAGACGGACCACCATATCAAGGCTGCCGTGAGTACAGCTCTCGCGCCCCAGCGGTCTGCCAGCCACCCACCTGGTATTTGAAACAAGGCATATCCCACGACAAACGCAGAGAACACCCAGCCCATTTCCTGCTGCGTGAGCCCGAGAGCCGGCATCATTTGACGCGCCGTGACAGAAATGTTGACCCGATCCATATAGGTGACGACACTGGTGCAGAACAGCAGGAAAAGAATCAGCCAATGGATGGGAAGCGTCCGAGCGGGATTGATCACGCGATGTTGACCGCCGATGGAGAGACGAACGGTGGCGGATTATAGCGGGTCTTTCGGATTGTCGCTAGAAGAAATGCATGAGCAGGAGACGAAAATCTCCTGTTGGTTCGCGGACTTGCTGGCTTTCAGGGGGGTGATTCGGTAAGATGACCGCAGGCCTGCGTCCTCTCGTCAAGCCGGATGTCCCGCACACGTCGGTCGCGACGGGCGGGTTCCGATCGTGACAGACGCGGGCCGCGAACGATTGGATTGTGCTGAGTGTT
>DASTJX010000201.1:0-4308 GCA_035716265.1 Nitrospira sp. | reverse complement strand
GAAGGTATCGAACAGACCTCACAAAGCGAAGGCGCATGACGGCGACTGGACTATGTGGAGAGATTCCGCCAAAAAGAAAAGGGCCGGTCCTTATGAGGGGATTCCGAGGAGTGAGACATTTCTGGTTGGGGAGGACTTTAAGTAGATCGAAGAGGAAACCACAAGGAGCTGCCCGTAATAAACGAACCGCCTTCTCCTAGGACATACCCTAGTTCAAGAAAATCGTCCTTTTGATATCGACTTGCCACAGATCTTGTTTAGGCGCAGTGGATTTGTGGCAGGTATCTCCCTCTATCTGTACCTGACTTACCGTGCGCAGTATCCCTGACACCTCCAGCTGAAGGGTGGTGTCCCAGCATACCTTGCTCCTACCTATTCGCCCGCGGTTGTCGCTTGTATGGAATTGAGCCAGGTGTTATTACGGTGTGACAAACTTCGTGCATGCAGCGGATGAGGGCCCAAATGAGATGCCTAGAAACAAAGCACAAATGACGGAATGTGCAGTAATCAGAAGGGGATTGCTTCGTTCAGTAAGGACTTAGACAATCCCTCTATATCAGCTCGGGAAGCTAGGACTCTACCACTGACACTACGCCCGTGCGTGAACGTGAAATAGAAGAAAGGAACCTACGATGGCTCCAGCGGCAAGTCAAGGAACACGTTCCCAGGATAGAGGCGTTTCTCCATTGAAGTGCACTATCATGCAATCGAAGGATGCAAGAAAGGAATCATCATGGCGAAACAGCCGCTGATTCTGCTGCTGATCAGCACATTCATTGGCAGCCTCGTTGGCGGGATGATGGGTGAGTGGCTCTATCTGTCTGGAGAGGTGCACGCCCAGAAAACGAACAGCGTGAATGCCGAAGAGTTCCTGCTCATTGATCAAAACGGAAGAGCACGCGCAGGCCTGGGATTGGACCCGAATGGGGAAGTTGGCCTGGTCTTGACCAGCCGGGATGGCAGCAGAACGTTGGCCTTGTCCCCGGATGGGCCGGTTGCCGTCAAGCTCAGTGATCGGTCGGGACGTACCTTGTGGTCGGCGCCGTGAAGTGACAGCGTTATGACAGGACAAAGAGGTCGCTGTGTAGCGCAGGTTCCACAACGGAGATGTGTGGGGGGCTGCTAGAGAGCTTTTTTGACTTTCCCACTTCGGAGGCAGCGGGTGCAGACACGGATACGCCTGGCCGATCCGTCAATCAGAGCCCGGACACGCTGCAAGTTGGGGTTGAACGTCCGTTTGGTCTTATTGTTGGCGTGACTGACATTATGGCCCGACTGGTGCTTTTTGGAGCAGATGTCACATACGAATGCCACGGGAGGACTCCTTCACAATAGAGGGTAATCGCGAGAGGGTAATCGCGCGTGACTGTAGCATACGGCATCCAGCGTTGACAAGTCTGGCTGCCTCTGGAAGCCTTTAGAACCAACCTTGCGCTCCACAGCCGTGAATGACACTCATCGGCGTGTGGAGTGTGTGATCGCCGGTTTGGCAGGGGGTTTCACGATTGTCTGTGCCACAACTGCGGGAACGCTGATGTCGAACGTCGGATCGCCACCGTCATCGAGGCGATCTTTCCCCACGCTATACAGTTTCTGCTGCGTCGGACTCCATAGCATTGGCAACCCTGTAAACGGATCGAAATATTGCGAGCCGACTTCTGCCAAACGCGTGGGGACCGCCGCTTGCGAGCTCGGTCGCCGAAGCTGGATCTGCAGAGAAGCGAGGCGAAGGCGCGTATCGGTTTCGATCAGTTCACCATGAAAGATTTCCCAGTTCGGCTCGATCGGACGTGGAGTGAGCATGCTCTCGATTCGGCCGCGATCCAGCGTCCCGACCACTTCCTGCATCCGTGGCAAATATTGTGAGTGGCTCTCGGAAGCCATGATAATGGCTTCGTAATAGGCGGCGTACGCTGTTGAGGCCTGTCCGAATTGAAAGAGCCCCATCGTAGATTGCGCCGGTGGGTGTTCAATGCTCTTGAATGCATAGACGGGAAGATGGGCCGCTTCGATGAGCCAATCATGGTCTGAGTTTCGCCGTATGTGCTGGAGATCGCTCCTGCTTCGCGGGGAACCATCCTTCACGGCCAATGCCAGTTGGTGTCTGACTGGCCAGCGGAGTGAATACTCGGCGGCGGATAGCGGAAGCGTAAGCTGCAAGCCCATGGCGAGGATGGCCTTGTCGACAACCGGTTTCGATAACATTCGCGACAACAAGTGCAAGTCGTCGGTGATGAGAATTTGCGCTAGCACCTTCGACTCGATCGTTTTTGCCTCACGCAACACCGTGCGCCATGACTGCAGTTCTTTTTCAAGCCGTTGGAGACCCTGCAATGTGCCGGCTGAAAATCCGTCGGCCACATACAGCCGGTGAACGGCTAGAATATGCTTCCCGAGCGGAACGACCTCGCGCCCGAAGCCCCAATCATCGAACGGCATGCCAAGCCAGCGTTCATATCGCGCCAGAAGAATGTGATACTGGCCGGCTGCGGTACGAAAGGAAGCGTCTTTCTTCCCGAACGCATGCAGCGGATCATCGGCTTCCCATGCGGAGCTGGTTGTGTCAGATGAGAGAGTGAACACGAGGTCGCCTCTGGTGGCTTTCCGTTCGTCAGATGTGCCTCTGCTCGCATCCTCGGTTTCTTCCACCCAGATTTCATAGCCGGTTTTTCCTGGATCCAGCGAAGACGCCGCCATGAGGCCGATGAGGTAAAAGTACCCGTTTCGGTATGGGTTCTGGATAGATCGTTGCGGCGCATCGAGCAACCGGCCGAATGCGATATCCGGGCTACGGTCTCTCGCAGAGAAGAACATCCCGCCGAAGTGGAAGGCCGCCCACAGTATGATGATGGCAATCACGAGATGTTTCATGCTGTCCACGCATCCGCCGGCTTCTTCACCCGGCTGTTCTCTAAGGGGAAGATCTGAGGCGCTCTGCCGATACATCCATAAGAGGCAAGCGCTATGCCGCACAAGGCGCAAAAAAGTCATGTCGTTTCAGCAGGTTGGTCATACAGGCTTTGCTTCTTGCCGTAGCCAGCGCGCGCACCCGGACATTATTGAACTTGACAAAAAATGCCACTCTCTCCTAGAGTGCCGCTCACAATCGTGATGTTCGGGTAAGGGAAGAGGGTGTAAATCCCTCGCGGTCCCGCCGCTGTCAATGGGGACGAAACCCGCTGACGCCACTGTCCGGTTCGATGGATGGGAAGGCACGGGGAGTAGGATGAACCATGAGCCAGAAGACCTGCCCGGAACGGGAATCTTTCAGCGGATCCATCGCTGCTCGCGGGTGATCCTCTCATCGATTCCCTAGACCATCGTTCCCTCGAGGGCTGGGGAACAGGCGAGGATGAAGAAGCGGGTGCAATCCTCAGGGTCTTTCCAGGCCTTGGGGATTTTTTATTTCTAGCACGTTGAAAACGGTCTGCGGCGGCGTTCTCGGGTCGCTGAACACCTGCGACGTACTGAGAAAAGTACGTCTCGGCTGCGTGCTCGTTGCGGCCTTGCTGAGAAGCCTTTTTGAAGGTGCTTGCCTTTACACAGGGATAAGGATCCTCGCTCTCTTTATCTTGTTACTGGACTCTCATGTTGCGCTTGCCGATGACCATACGAAAGCAAATATGAAACGTCGGCAACAAGGCATCCTGACCGGCATGCCGTTCATGGCCAACATCACGCCGCGAACGTTTGTGGATGATTCTGGTCGAAAGCTCTATTTCGCCAAGCCGCCCACTCGTGTTCTCTCTCTGGCGCCCAGCCTGACGGAAATGCTGTTTGCCATCGGCCTCGATGAACAGATCGTCGGCGTCACGAATTTTTGTAATTATCCTCCGGGGGCAGCCGGCAAGCCTAAAGTCGGTTACACGCACCCCAACCTTGAATCACTGTTGGCCCTCAGTCCGGAGATGGTGGCGGCGCCCCGTGAACTTCTGCGTGCTGACGTGCTGGCGAAGCTGGAAGCATTGAAGGTGCGGACGTTCGTCTTCGAGGCGAAATCCCTTGAGCATGTCCTCGAGCACATCCACACGTTGGGGCGGATTTTCGAACGTTCGTCTGCTGCCGAGGCGCTGACACGCCACATGCGGGAACGGATTGCCGAGGTCTCGCGTCGGGCCCACACCTTAGAACGAAGACGGGTCTTGTATGTATTGAGCAGCCATCCGCTTATTACGGTCGGTCCGAACAGTTATATACATCAAATGATCGAGCTGGCGGGAGGGATCAATGTCGCGGCTGGAACGTCGGGAGCCTATCCTCGGCTCAGCATGGAAACCGTGTTGGCCAAAGATCCCGAGGTCCTGGTCT
>DASTJX010000200.1:0-7086 GCA_035716265.1 Nitrospira sp. | reverse complement strand
GATCAGGTCGGTCCCCTCTGCACGGGCAAACCTTCCGATCTCAACAAACGGCGTGCCCTCCACCACGATGCGCCTGATCGACGTACGATGGGGTTGTGACTTGAGGAGCTCTCTCGCCTTCAGCCGCGCATGATGCCGGAGCCGCTTCCGCTGTGCTGTCGCATCCGAGGGGACGGCCAACAATCCAAGACGATTAAACGCGTCCACCGCGTTCACGTCGATGACATGCATCACGGTGACCTCGGCGCCGAGAGTATCCGCAAGCTGCAAACCGACACGAAAAGCCTCTAACGAACCTGTCGAAAAATCTACCGGGATAAGAATCTTTTTGAAGGGGGGACCGCCCATATATCAAAAGCAGACAGCAAGGACAATGCCCATGGCTACCCGATACCTCAGAGCTCAACATGGCGTGTTTGCGGCCCGATCGAGGGCAAAGGCCTGACCCCGAGTGGAGCCGTGCTACAGCTCAGCTGCTTGGCCTGTAGCAGAACGGGGCACTTTCCTTCGCCGAGATCCGCGATGCCCGGTTTATCAATTGAGTGGAGGGTCAACCCCCTGGCACTGCTATTGCTCAGGTTCAAATTATAGATAGACATGAAGAAGGTGGTGATGACGAAAGAGAAGTGGTTATTGCTCGGAGCAATAATTGTCAGTCTCCTGGTCGTGCTCTATTTTGTGTTGTTGTGTCCATCCGATTGTCATTGAGCTCCGAGCGCTGCGTCTCGATGATGGATCGGAAATCAGGCGACAGTATCGTTTTCCAGTGAGGAGAGAAACCTATGCAGGTGCAGTGGCCCGCCCCGAGGAGTGAATGGAGCTCTGAGGGACACTGCTGCACACGACCGGCCAATTATTCACTATCTACAAGGAGGCTGAACCATGTCGGCACTCACCAGATGGGAACCATTGACGCGTTGGAATCCGTTGAAGGAACTGGAGGAGATGGAAAAGCGCCTCTCGACGATCTTCGGTCGTCCCGCAATAGGGACCAATGTGAAAGCAAGGAAGCCATGTCTGTCACCGAGTGGACGCCGCTGGTCGACATCACTGAGGACGACAAGGAGTATCTCGTCAAGGCGGAGATTCCGGAGATGAAAAAGGAAGACATCAAAATCAACGTGCACGACGATGTGTTAACGGTCTCCGGCGAGCGGAGATATGAGAAAGAAGAAAAGGCCAAGAAGTTTCACAGGGTTGAACGCGCGTACGGAAGCTTTATGCGCAGCTTTGGGCTGCCTGAGAATGCCGACGGTTCAAAAATCAGCGCGGAATATAAAGATGGCGTGTTGAAGGTTCATCTCCCGAAATCCGAGCAAGCGAAAAAGAAGGCTGTTGAGGTCAAGATCGCATGATTTGCGATGGCAGATAGCCTTTGAGACATCAGGGCATTCGGGTCATCACACGAAAAAGGCGCTGGTCATGATACGTCATCCACGCTACCTCGAGCTGCCTTGGGATCTGCACTGGTATCCCGCGGTGAAGCAACACCGGCATTTGTGGTGGCTGATCCTCCTGCTTGTTGTACTGGCGATCGTCATGATCGGAACGGGTGCCGCAAGCGGCCTCCTGTAGGGAGACGAAGGCATGGTTTTCATGAACAGAGAGGAAGCCGGACACCTGCTGGCGAGCAAGCTGCAACAGTATCGCAATCACCCGGACGGCCTCATCCTCGCTCTCCCTCGCGGGGGGGTGGCCGTCGGGTATGCGATGAGCCTCGACCTCCATCTTCCTTTGGATGTGTTCATGACTCGGAAGATCGGAGCGCCCGGGAATCCCGAATACGCGCTGGGAGCACTCAGCGAAACGGGGAATGTCTATCTCAATCCGGACGCGGTCGCCCAGTGTCGGGTTTCCGACGCGGACATTGAGCATCTCGTGGAGGTGCAACGCGAGGAGATCCGCCGCCGTCAGCTGCTCTACCGGCGCGGGCGGCAGCCTCTCAGCCTGAAAGATCGACTCGTGATCTTGGTTGATGACGGCATCGCTACCGGCGCCACGTTCTTTGCTTCGGTGGAGGCCATTCGGGGGCAGCATCCTCAATTCCTGGTCGGCGCGATCCCCGTAGGACCGCTCGAGACCATTGACCGGGCGAGAGCTGCCGTCGATGAGCTGGCGGTGCTCACGACCCCCGGTCAGTTCTGGTCCGTCGGCGGCCAGTATGCCGAATTTGCGCAGGTCAGCGATCAAGAAGTGTTGGACTATCTGAGGTCGGCGGAAAGAGCCTCGGACGTGAAGTACGGTGTCTCATCGGTACCATCTAGCGGTATGGGCTGAAACGCTGGGGTGCTCGGGGGAGGCGCTGAGGGATGGATGTCCTATGAGAATGGTGATCGGAGTCGACTGGTCTGACGAGGCCTTTGCCGCTGTGCAACAGGCGCTGTTTCTGTATCGACCGACGGAGGTGACGGTTGTCCATGGGATTGAAATGGGCATTTTTGAGTATCCGACCATCACCCACATTGCCGGTCTCCAGGGATATGAGGAGTTCAGGCGTGCGGTGACTGCAGCGGGGGAACAATTATTGGGTCGAACAGAGGCAACCCTCTGCATGCCGTCCGGCTCGGTGAAACGAATCAATGAAATTGGCAATCCGGCTCAAATGATTCTGCAGGCGGCTCAAACGGAAAAAACGGATCTCATCGTGGTCGGTGCGCGAGGGCGGAGCCGGGTGGCTGAGGCAGTCTTGGGCAGCGTATCGCATCGCGTCTTGATGCACAGCCCGTGCACTACGTTGATTGCCCGGAGAGAGGCTCGTCCGATCCAGCGGGTATTGGTCGCGGTGGAGGGAAAGGAGGATGGCGATCGGATTGTGCGATGGCTGCACAATCATCCGTTCATGAACCCTGTCGAACTCTGCATCTTCAGCGTGGTGGTGCCTCTCACCGGGGCCGAACCCTACATGATTGCTGGATTGCAACCATGGTCGGAGGCGTCGAGAAGCTATGCCGAAGATCTCGTCAAGAGTGTCGCTGCATCTTTCACGGCGCCGGCCTACAAAGTCCGCACGTGCGTGGCGACAGGACAGGCGGCTGCCGCTGTCTCGGCGCAGGCCGAAGGCATGGATCTGATCGTGGCCTCGAGCCAGGGAAGGCACGGACTGGACCGTTTCCTAATGGGCAGCGTCTCCCATTCGATCGTGCACCGGGCATCGGGACCGGTCTTGATCGTTCATTGATGAAGCACTTGCTTCCTCAGCAGGGTTCGATGAGATGAGAAGGGTTGATGGCGACGGCTACTGATCTCATGACCACGGAGGTGCCCACCGCGTCTGAGCAGCACACGGTGTCCGAGACGTTGTCGGCACTTCGCACACGATCGTGGCACGAAGTCGGGCATATCTATCTTGTGGACGGCCAGCATCGGCTGGTAGGCCAGGTGCCGATTGAGCGCCTTCTCGTCGAGGATGGCGCCACCACGCTCTCGACGCTTCGAGGAGCATCGCCAATCGAGGTGCAGCCGGATGAGGATGCCGAGATGGTGGCGCTGAGAGCCGTTGTCCGCCATGACGCAGACGTCAGCGTCGTGGACCGGCACCACCATTTCCTGGGGGTCATCCCCATCGGTCGTCTTCTGGCGCTGTTGCACGAGGAGCACGTGGACAACTTTCTCCGCCTCGGCGGCGTGAGCGACCGTCATCCCCACCCGCTGGCCGACCAGAATGCGTTGGCGGCCTTTCGCGCCAGAATTCCATGGCTAGCCATTGGCCTCATTGGCGGATTTTTGGCGGGGGCAATAGCCGCCCTTTTCGAGCTGGCACTCAGGAAGGAAATCGCGCTCGCCTTTTTCCTCCCGCTCGTGGTCTACATGGCCGATGCGGTGGGGACTCAGACGGAAACCGTGCTCGTGCGTGCCCTGGCCTACGGCAAAGTCTCGATAGCCGATCAGCTTCTTCGTGAAGGCAGAGTCGGCTCGATGATCGGAGGAGCCATGGGGGTATCGGCCGGATTGGGTCTGTGGATCCTACAGGGACGACCGGCAGTTGCGCTCGTCGTGGCGTTAACGCTCGCCGTCACGGCTCTCGTCGCTACGATGGTCGCCAGTCTTCTTCCCATAGGCCTCGATCGCCTCGGAGTCGATCCTGCGCTTGCCAGCGGGCCCGTGGCCACCGTGCTTCAGGATATTTTAAGTGTGGCTATTTATCTCGGCATCGGGACGACGATTCTTGGGTGAACAATCAGGGCGACAAGGGTCGGGAGGTGTTCTATGCCCATGTATGACTACAAATGCTTAGACTGCGGAAAAGAGTCTTTGGTGGTGCTGACATTGAAGGAGCATGAAGCCGGCATTGCTAGATGTCCAGCGTGTAACAGCACGAACATGAGGCAGCTGTACACCTCTTTTATCCCCCATACCACCAAGAAGAGCTGACATGACCATGCCCCTGTTTGCGCAACTAAGCGTTGTGATGATCGTCTCTCTCGCGATGCCTGCGATACTTCCGGCTCAGGAGTATCCTCCCGATCTCTCACGCGGCAAGGCCGTGTACGAACGCCATTGCCTGAGTTGTCACGGCACGAGCGGACGTGGCGACGGACCGGCGGCGGCATCATTGAGAGTCGCACCGGCCAACTTCAAACGGTTCGGATCGTTCATGAAATCTGACGAGGAACTGTTGAGGACCATTGAGCACGGGGTGGTATTCAGTCCGATGCATTCGTGGCGAGGCCAACTCACAGATGAAGAGATGCTTGACGTCGTGACCTACGTCCGCTTTCTGTCTCAGCAGGCTCGGTGATTTCCTTGGCACGCATCCATCGATCACGAGGTCGTTTCTTTTCATGAGTCCGTTCCGAAAAAGGAAGGTCATATGACAAGCGCACATAGGGTTCTCGGCTTGGTGGTGGTGAGGCTGGGCTTCGCCGTTCTCCTCGTCTGCGCGGCTTTGACGAAGGCCTGGCCTGCCGACGTATCGAATGCGTCCGGATGCGCCAGCCCCCATAAAAAAAAGGCGGTTGCTGCGAAACAGCTGCGCGCCATCGTGCAATCGCACGCGCAATGGTTGGAGCAATGGTATGAGGCGGGTGAGCGGGCGAATCTCTGCCAGTCGGATCTTCGTCAAGCCGCGCTCAACGGGGCCAACTTGGAGCGAGCCAACCTGGAAGGTGCCCTGTTACGCCAGGCCAATCTCTACCAGAGCCTGTTGACTCAGGCTAGCCTCTCGGGAGCGGACCTCACAAGCGCCGGTCTCGAGGACAGCAACCTGTCAGGAGCCGATGCCCGCAAGGCGCGCCTGTCGCACGCCAATCTCTTTCGAGCCATAGGAGATGAGGCGGCGCTATTTGACGCGATATTGATCGGAGCACAACTGCACGAGTCCACCTTCGAACGGGCTCATTTCGAAGGCGCGGACTTGACATCGGCCGATTTCAGCAATGCGAACCTCGTCGAGGCGTTCTTTTACGGTGCCAATCTCCACCGTGCGATCTTGTCGGGAGCTGATCTCCTGCAAGCCGATCTCCGCCGGGCGAATATGACGAAGGCCATTCTCAACAAGACCAATATGCAGGGCGCCCTTCTCGACCATGCACACCTGTCGGGCGCTCGCCTGATCGAGGCTGATTTAGAAGGCGCTTTTCTCGATGAGGCCGACTTGACGGAAGCCAGCCTTCCCGATGTCCTGCTTCGAGGCGCTGACCTCCGGTTCGCGAATCTTCACGCGACGGGTCTGCAACGGGCCGATCTTGAAGGGGTAAATTTTGAAGGCGCCCGTCTGCTCAAGGCCAATTTACAGTCGGCGAATCTGAAAAGGGCGATTTTGTATCATGCGGTGTTCGACGAGGCTGACTTGCGCGATGCCAGACTTCATCAGGCGGTCTTGATCGGTGCGAGAGGCACCGGCGCCGTCTTTAGTAAAGCGGACCTGAGCGACGTGTACGCCCCGAAAGCGGTGTTGCAGAAGGCCATCTTCAGCGACGCGAAGCTTGAATCGGCGAACTTGGTTGCCGCAGACTTGAGACGAGCCACTTTGAGCAGTACGAACCTTGCTCATGCCAATCTGCAGGAGGCCAACCTCCAAGAGACGTCATGCGCAGGGGCCGATTTCACTGCTGCTCAAATGGATGGCGCCGATCTTCGTTTGGCCGACTTGCGCGGCGCCAAGCTGGCCGGAGCCCTGGGTTTGACACAGGGGCAACTTGATAGAGCCTGTTTGAACGAGCGAACGACGTTACCGCCTGGCCTGAACCTACCGCCTCCTTGCACGGCGCACAATAACAGGCCTCGTGGCTAAAGCGGAGGCAGCCTCCTACGGTCTTGAGAGGCTCTGGCCGAAGGTTCGAACATAGGCAACGACGTCTCGAATTTCTTGATCCGACAAGGCATGTTTCCACGCACCCATGGCCGTATTGGCCCGCCCTTCGTGAATCGAGTTATAGAGTCCGGTATCGAGCTTTGCCTGGACCTGTCGGCTGGTCAGGTCGGCGGCCGGCGGGTTGAACTTCATAGCGCCGGGGCCCTTTCCGTCAAGTCCATGGCAAGACTTGCACAGCTCACCATAGATACGTTGGCCGGCCGCCAGCTCAGCACTGCCTGCGTGGATGAAGGACGGCTGTCCTGCGAGAATCACAGACAGTATGATCACGGCAACCCCAGCATTCCTCTGTAACATTCTGCCCTCCTTGGCTTAAATCACTCAATGGTGAGACTGCGGACGTTCGTGGTCCGCTCTCGCTTCCTGCGACAGTATGAATAGAGGCTTCCGCAGTGGTTGATGGCTGAATCCAATCGTGAAAGGTTACGGGTGGACCGGTTTTTCCACACGAATTCTCGCATCGACGATTCGGCATCCCTGCCCCGGCGCCAGGCAAAAAATCGGATTGAGATCGAGTTCCGCGATTTCAGGGATTTCCTCCACCAGTCGAGAAATGCGCAGCAACACGTCCTCGATCGCTTTGACGTCTGCCTGGCGATGACCTCGATAGCCGGTCAACAGTGGATATCCTTTGATTCCGCGGATCATCTGGACCGCGTCGTCCTCAGTCAGCGGTGTAATGCGGAATTGGACGTCCCCAAGGATTTCGACGTGGATTCCACCAAGGCCGAACGCCAACAAGGGCCCGAACATCGGATCGTGCGTCATCCCTA
>DASTJX010000199.1:0-2944 GCA_035716265.1 Nitrospira sp. | reverse complement strand
ATTTGTTCGTCCTGATCTTCTTTGGTACGTGCCTCGCGCTGCTTGAGGAGAATCGAGCGGATAAAATCGAACACCTGCCCGCTGATGGCCGGATTCCGTCGTTTCGCACGTGCGACTGCCATATGGATGTAGGCGCGGTCGCGGTCCGCCACCGTCTCTGTGCTTTCGGTCACGTACGTCCGGTAGACTGGAAAACATGCGATGATTTCCCGGATGGCGTGGGTCAGGTTGTTCAATGTAAAGTCCCGGGACCGTCGATCCCGCTCAGAAATTCCGTTGAGCTGGTGGCCGAGCACGTTGATCTCACTCGCCATCGAGACGCGCATGATCAACCGCTTGCAGCCATAGACCAGATCGGCATAGTCCTCCCGGCGGTCGATGGTTTTCGCGTACAAATCGGTGAAGAACTGCTCATGGGCTCCGGCGACGAAGAGTCCATTGACCTGATTGAGGAAATCGTACCCCGTGGTCCCTTGCACGGGCCATGATTCCGGCAGCGGTTCATCCTTGCCGAGAATCTTTTCAACCACGAGATACAGCGGGGCCTGAGCCCCGTCAGGCTGCGGCTGTAAAAACTCGCGCAGGTGTCGAAGGTACTGTCCAGGATCGTACAAGCCGTCCACGTGGTCGATGCGGCAGCCACGGACCTTTCCCTCCCGAAACAGGCGCAGCACCAGTTGGTGGGATTCCTGAAAGACGGCCTCCTCCTCCATGCGGATGGCGGCCAGTTCATTGATGTCGAAGAACCGGCGGTAATTGATTTCCTCAGATGCCACTTTCCAGGATGCGAGGCGATAGGCCTGTTCGTTCAGCAGTGCGTCGAGGAGATCGAAGCTCTCCGACCGTCCCCGTTCCCCGTTGAAGAGGCGCACGTTTTCCAGGACGAAGCTGCGGATGACCGGACTGCCGTCCATCAGCGCGGCCAGCCGCTTCTTGACGATTTCTTTCTCACGATAATGTTCTGTAATCCGTTCGGGATCGCGCTCGGCGGCACCCGGAAGGTTCTTCAACGCGGTCAGAATGCTTTGAAGTTCCAACACGGGCATCGCCTGCTCCCCCTCGGCGACCAGGAGATCGAGCCGGTGAGAGAGAATGTGGGCCCAGGTCTTCGTCGCCAGTGGCAGGTTGTGGTCGTAGTAGCGCAAGAAAAATGCGCCGTCTTCGTACATCAGTTCGATTTCCTGGCTCTCAAGGACTGCGCCGTATTGGTCGGCTAGAATCGGCAGCAAGACCTTGTTTTCCAGCTCCCGTTTGATGGGATGCCAATCGATGTCGAAGGCCGTCGCATACCGTGAGCTTGGTCCGTTCTCCAAGACATCCCTCCACCACCGGTTCAGCGTCTTGCCGATTCCCATGTGGTTGGGCACGACATCCAGCACGATCCCGAGACCATGCTGTTGAACCGTCCGGACAAATTCTTGAAACTCCTCTTCGCTTCCGAGCTCGGGATTCAAGAGGACCGGATCTATGACATCGTATCCATGTTCGCTGCCGGGGGTGGCTTTGCTGATCGGGGACAAATAACAATCGGTGACTCCCAGGGCATGCAAGTAGGGCACCGCCCGTTGCGCATCCGCGAAGGTGAACCCGCGATGTAATTGTAGGCGGTAGGTGGCCAGTGGGATCGCGACCGGACTACCAGCGCTCATGACGCGCGTCTCAAGGCGTGAGGATTGGCGGACGAAGGATGCGGCAGGACCACGAGACCTGAATGCGAGACATGGAACCGTTTCCGGTCGTCTCCCGCGTCGTAGCCGATGCGGCTGTACGCCGGAACTGTGCTGCGCCGGTCGGCAATGACTCGCCGCAACCGCGCATGAGGACCGATATGCACGTCATCCAGAATGACACATTCCTCTAGATATGCTCCCTGTTCGATTCGCACTCCGCGGCCGATGATCGACTTCCTGATGTCGGCGTCAACGCAGTGACTGCCCTGCCCCACCATCGAATCATCGACGTGAGTCCGGACCAGACTGGCCATCGGGCCGTCATACCCGCTCGAGAGAATCGGCCAGGCCGGATTGCGTAAATCAAAGGGAGGATGCTCGCCGAGTACGTCCATGTTCGCTTGCCAATAGGCTTCCAGAGTCCCCACGTCCCGCCAGTACCCCTGCTCTTCGTAGGAGCGCAGCCCCGGAATTTCGTTGTTGTGAAGGTCATAGACGAACACCCGATGGTCTTCCAGCAATTCCGGGACGATATTGCGCCCGAAGTCATGCGGGCCCGGTCGCGAGGCATCACGCTTCAGCAAGGGAACCAACGTGTCGGTCTTGAACAAATAGTTCCCCATTGATGACAGCGCGTATCCCTGCCGTCCCGGCATGGGCTTGGGTGCGGTCGGCTTTTCCTCAAATCCGACCATTCGTCCCTCTTCATCCGCTTCCAGGATCCCAAACCCGCCGGCCGCCTCGATTGGAACAGGCAGGGCCGCGACTGTCACGTCGGCATCATGCTCGAGATGCTCATGGATCATCTGCTGGATGTCCATACGATACACGTGGTCCGCGCCGAACACGGCGATGACGTCGGGGTCCCAATCGTCGATCAGGTTGAGATTCTGATACACCGCATCTGCCGTGCCTTCGTACCATCCGTCCCGTGCCCGCATTTGCGGGGGGACAACGGTCACGAAGCTGCGGGTGAGGCGCCCGCCGATCTGCCAGCTGTGGCGGAGATGTTCGATAAGTGACTGAGACCGATATTGTACGAGTACGTACAGGGATGTGATCCCGGAGTTGACAAAATTGCTAAGGACGAAATCGATAATGCGGTATTGGCCTCCGAACGGCACGGCCGGTTTGCTGCGGACTTCGGTCAATGGCAGGAGGCGCTCTCCCTTCCCTCCCGCCATGATGATTCCTAAGATCCGTTGCGGCTTCAATGGTTTCCCCTCTGTATTTTTCGCACGGAACTGTGGATGCAACAGGGACGATATCAACTT
>DASTJX010000198.1:0-8347 GCA_035716265.1 Nitrospira sp. | reverse complement strand
GGAGTTGGTGAAGAGCGGCCGTGGCGTGGTGCTGGTCCCCGACTACCACATGGGTAACGAAGTACGGGCGATTCGTGCTTCCGGAGCGCAGATCGCATGGTATCCGGCGACCAGGCGATTTGAAATTGACTTGGACCGGCTACGCCGGGCTTGCGAACGCGCGCGTGCTCAGGTGCTGTTTGTGATTCATTATGCCGGTTGGCCGCAACAGATCGAAGCCCTGCGAACGCTCTGTGATGAGTACGAGATGGTACTGGTGGAGGATTGCGCGATGGCTCTGCTCACAGAGCGGGGGGGGCGGCCCGTCGGCACCTGGGGCGACTACGCCATCTTCTGTCTCTATAAGACGCTTCCACTTCCCGACGGAGCCGTCCTTGTCCAAAATCGAGGGCGATTCGAGCAGTTGACTGCTCTGCCATTGCGGAGAAGCGGCCGCATCTTCACCGCCGGCCGCATCGCTGAACTCGGTTTGGAACGGATACGGAGCCGCTGGCCGAACATGGGGCGGCATTTGATGGAGTGGAAACTCGCTGCCGGCCGTTTGCTGACTCGGCTCCGCGTCGAACGGGTTCCAGTCGGGGATACGGGATTCGATGTCGCCAACGTCGATATCGGAATGGCGCCTGTTTCCCGGCGGTTGCTGACTCGGCTGGACTACGATGATATCAAGAAACGACGGCACGAACATTTTCATCTCTTGGCTGAGGAGTTCACTACGGAAGCAGTACGCACCGATCTGGAGCCAGGGGTCTGTCCGTTGTTCTTCCCATTGCTCGTGGCCGACAAGGAGAGAGCGGCACAGGCACTCTGGAGCCGTGGCGTCATGGCGACGCCACTCTGGAATGAGGGTGATGTGTCCCTCGGATCGCATGAAGGGGAGGCATCACGCTTTCTTCGTCGTCATGTATTGGAACTGCCGATTCATCAGGACCTGAGTCAAGAACACCTCGAATACATGGCACGACAGGTGAGGGATTTGGGCATCGCGCTGGGTTCTGAGTCTATACGCGAGCCGGAATTCCAGCCGGTGTGATCCATGCGAGGACAGTGAACACGTATTAGGGATCCACTCAGATTAGGATGACCCATTCTATGCCTGCATCTTCGCGTCATACTCGGAGCAACAAGGAGGGAAGTGGCATGCAAACAGCGGCAATCAGTCCGGTGGAGGAGCAGGAGTCGGTGCAGCCACATGAACGAATCGGGACCGGCCCGCCGGAGGAGGTGCCGGTCGAAGAGTTATCGGTCGATGTCGTTCGGGATTATGAATCCTTTGTCGCGCTGAAATCGGTTTGGAATCGGCTCGTCGCTGAGGCGGGCATCGATCATCCTTTCATCCGGCATGAATGGGTCCGGACCTGGTGGGAGTCTTTCGAGCATCACGGCACCCTGCACATCCTGGTCGTCCGGGAAGGGAGTGAGCCGATCGCGATCGCGCCGCTGATGTTCGACCATGGCCGTCTATTTGGGTGTCGCGTCCGCCGCTTACGCGGCATCGCCAATGTCTATACCGAGCGGTTCGATATCATTCTGACCCGCAGGGCGGAAGAGGCCTCGAGAGCCATTTGGCAGTTCCTTTCGGGGGAGGCCTCCACATGGGACGTGTTGGAGCTGCGGCAAATCCCGGATGGCGCGCGGGGAGTGGAACATCTCCGCTTCTGGGCATTCGAAGGCAAATTTCTGCTTGGCCAATGGCATTCGTCCGACGGTCCATTCATTCCGATCGATCGACCATGGGAAGCCTATGCGAAAACCTTGTCCAGGAAACATTTATCCAACTTGCGCGGTCGCGCGAGGGGATTGCATCGAATCGGAGAAGTCCAGCATGAGATTGTGACGGGCGGTGAACATTTGAAGCGCGCCTTGGACGAAGCCTTCTTGTTGGAGGCCGCCGCTTGGAAGGGGAAAGCCGGTACTGCAATCATGAATCGGGGCGATCGCCTTTCATTCTACCGTACGCTGTTGACGCGAGCGTCGGAAGCCGGGTGGCTGCAACTGCATTTTTTGGCGGTCAAAGGCAAACGGATCGCGGTGCAAATTACTCTGGTCATTCAGAACAAGCTCTATATCCTGAAATCAGGCTATGATCCGCATTTTGCGCCTTTCGCACCTTCTCTGCTGCTGTGTGAAATGATGTTACGGGATGCCTGGGCACGCGGCTTGGTTGAGGTGGATTTTCTTGGCAATACAGAGCGCTGGAAGCTCGAGTGGGCCCGCGAGAGCAGGCCGCATTCCTGGGTATTCATATTCCCGAATCGCCCGCCGTTGCGTCTGTTGCATCGACTGAAATTTTCGGTCTTACCGCGGCTGCAGAAATATGCCGCCTATCGCTATCTCCGAAACGGAATTTGCGGGCTGAAATTCGGTGAGGATTAGACCGCTTCGAGGTCGGGAACACCGGTCAGAACCGGTGACCTTTTATGATCGTTGGAGAAGATTATGGTCACGAACACCCTCACGTTAGTGAATCACGCATCGGTACTGATCAAAGGTAAAAAGCAGTCCATACTGACGGATCCCTGGTATGACGGCGAGGCGTTTCATCGGGGATGGCGCCTGCTTTATGAAAACAAAGAGAACGAGATTGAATATGTCCTCAATAACACCAAGTACATTTGGATTTCGCATGAGCATCCAGACCACTTTTCAATAGGATTTTTTCGAAAATACAAGAGCCTGATCATTGATAACAAGATTGTCGTCATCTTCCAGCACACCAAAGACAAGCGCGTCATCAGTTTTCTCAAAAAAGGCGGCTTCCAAAGTATGGAACTTGCGTCGGGAGAGCCGTTCGATCTGGAAGACAAGTTCACCATTCGCGTCGTCAAGGACGAGTTTTACGATTCCGCGTTAGTGGTCAATGTGGCAGGGATCACCATTTTCAATTTGAACGATTGTGCAATGCATTCCCAAAAACGGATTGATGCCTTTAAGAAGCAATATGGCTGTTGTGATGTCTTACTCACCCAGTTCAGCTATGCGGCGTGGAAAGGCGGGCGGGACCATATTCAGTGGCGGCGGTCGGCGGCGCAAGATAAATTGACCAGCCTGGTCAGGCAAGGACAAACGTTACAAGCCAGGACCGTCATTCCATTCGCAAGCTTCATGTACTTTGCCAACGTCTTGAACAGCTATCTGAATGATGGCGTGAATACGCCTCGGCGCGTCCGGGAATTCTGTCGCGCGTCGAACGCCGATTTTCGGTGTGTCTTTCTCAAGCCGATGGAGTCTCTCGATTTGGACGACAACGACCGTCCGAAACAACAGGAGTCGTCCCTGGTGTTTTGGGAGCATGCGCTCACATCCAAGAAGACCTACATTCAATATGAGGACTCCTACTCGATTGATCAACTCTCTAAATTGTTCAAGACGTATTGCGAGAGGCTGCAAAAGAAGAATGCGTGGTGGCTGATTCGGCTGTGCAAGTATCTGCGCATCGCGTTCAGGCCCATCACGATGAAGCTTTTGGATACGGGAGATGTCGTCCGTGTGGATTTGGCGAAGCGCAAGATTGCCCCCGCCGTTGTCGACCCGGAAATTGCGTTGCATTCTGAATCGTTGGCATTCATTTTCAAGTTTCCTTACGGGTTCGATACGCTGGGCGTCAACGGGACATTTGAAGAACTAAAGCACGGTGGATTTGATAAGTTCACCAAGACCTTTGCGATCGAGAACCTGAACAACATCGGATATTCCTTCAAACTATCACTAGCCTTCGATCTGAATGTCATACTGATTTTCATCGGTAGACTCATGCGGGCATCGCGAAAATTGAACGCGGGGAAGCCGGTGGCCCGTGAAGTCGTCAGAGCCAGAGCGGCGTGATTTGCCCCTGCGTTCGCCACCGAGCCCGCGGCGGATGAGTGACCTAGTCCAACGATGCAGTGCATCGTTGAGGCAGGGCTCATCCTCCATGAGCACTTCCAAAGCCGTGTGAGGGAGGACGATTCAGTATGTGCGGTATTGCCGGCATCATGAGTGTGAACGGTCGTCCGGTTCTCGAAGACGAGTTGCGGGCCATGTGCGCGGCGATGATTGCGCGTGGACCGGATGACGAGGGCGTGTATCTCGACCGAGGGATCGGTCTCGCGATGCGCCGCCTGAGCATTATCGACTTGCAAACGGGGCATCAGCCCGTCTCCAACGAGGATGGATCGATTTGGGTCGTGTTGAACGGGGAAATCTATAACTTTCAGGAGTTGCGGGAGGATTTGAGCAAGCGAGGCCATAGTTTTGCAACCGCCACCGACACCGAAGTCATCGTTCATCTGTACGAAGAATTCGGCGATCGATGCGTTGACCGTCTCCGAGGGATGTTCGCGTTCGCGCTGTGGGACGAACGCCGATGCCGACTACTGGTTGCCCGCGACCGGCTGGGCATCAAGCCGTTGTATTACGCGATGGTCCAAGGTCGGTTGCTCTTTGCGTCTGAGCTGAAAGCCATCTTACAGCTCCCGGAGGTGGACCGGACGGTGAATGTGGCTGCACTCGACCATCTGCTGGCCTATAAAACAACGCCCGAGCAGCACAGCATCGTGTCTGCCGTCCGGAAGCTGGAGCCCGGCCATCGCCTGACTCTCAGTGGATCAGGCGAACCACGTGTCGAGCGGTATTGGTCGTTGCGTTTTGAGCCGGAGACGGGGCGGACGGAAGAAGACGTCGCCGAGGAATTACGACAGCGTCTCATGGAATCGGTCAGGCTGCACATGGTGAGCGATGTGCCGGTAGGCGCCTTTTTGAGCGGAGGCATCGATTCCAGCGCAGTCGTCGCCGCGATGTCGGCGATCGGTTCCGGGAGGGTCAAGACTTTTTCGATTGGATTTCACGACGAGAAGTTCAACGAGCTTCCGTTTGCTCGGATGGTTGCCAATCGGCTGGGCACCGATCACCACGAACTGATTTTGGAGCCGAACGTCGTGGAGCTGCTCACCGATCTTGCCTGGGATCTCGATGAGCCGTTCGGGGACGCATCCGCGATTCCCACCTATATGGTCTCCAAGATGGCTGCGCAGCACGTGAAGGTCGTGCTGTCCGGTGATGGAGGCGATGAATTGTTCGCCGGGTACACGGAATACGTCGTCGAGCGCCGGGAACGCTGGGCACGCTTTCTTCCCGGGGTTGCCCGACAGGCCCTTGGGGTGATTTCCGAAGCCATGCCCGACGGGGTGAGAGGGAAGAACTGGCTACATCATTTCTCCCTCTCCGGCGCGGAACGCTATCTGGACGCCAATACGATGTTCAAGCGAACCGACCGGCATCGCCTCTTGACGAAAGAGACGCTGGCTCAGCTGCTGAATTGCCAAACCGAACGATCACGTCTCGAGCGCCTCACAACCGGCGTAGGGCATTGGCTGTCGACCCTTCAATCGCTGGACTTGGACCATTATCTCCCGCTCGACATCCTCACAAAAGTCGATCGGATGAGCATGGCGCATTCGCTGGAGGCGCGCGTTCCGTTGCTCGACCACAGCTTTGTGGAATTCGCGGCCACGATTCCGCCCACGATGAAAATGCGTCGGGGGAGGACCAAACATATCTTCGTCAAGGCCTTGCGGGGGTGGCTTCCCGACGAAATTCTTGATCGCCCCAAACAAGGCTTCGGCGTACCGCTCGACCGGTGGTTTCGTGGCCCGCTTCGGCCGCTGTTCAGGGAGATTCTGTTGTCTGACACATGCCGTAGGCGCGGGATCTTCGACGAGCAATTCCTCCGTCGACTATTCGCCCGGCAGGAACAGGGACGCCAATTGGATCCACACATCTGGACGCTCATGTCGTTTGAACTCTGGTGCCGCACGTTCCTGGACGGGCCACGCACGCCCTGCATTCGGCCCGCCTCGCATTCGACCCTGATCGCCGGCCAAACCTCACGCGGGCGCCGGCCATTGGCGGCCTCGTGGTAGGCGGACTCACTCCACATCAAAACATGATCAAAACCCAGCGCCCTCCGAACATCGCCATGGTTGCGCCGACTTTCGGGAGTGTCGGTGGACAAGCTGTCCAAGCCAAGAGGCTGGCGGATCAATTACGGTTGGACCGCTATACCGTCGAAGTGGTGCCGAGCAACCCGCCGTTTCCGCGAGGAGCGCGCCGGCTCAGGCGCCTACGGCACGTTCGAACGGCGGCTAACGAGGGACTCTATCTGCCCACTCTACGAAAGCTGCGACGCGCCGACGTCGTGCACGTCACGGCGGCATCCTATTGGTCGTTTCTCCTGGCCCCTCTCCCTGCAATTGTGGCAGCGCATCGGTGGGGGAAACCGATCCTCTTACACTATTTCAGCGGTGAAGCGGACGATCACCTTGCCGCCTGGGGATCTCTCGTGCATCCGTGGTTGAAGATGGTCGACGCCATTGTCGTGTCTTCGGTGTTCTTGCGCGACGTGTTTGCCCGTCATGGCTACGAGGCGCAGGTCATTCACAACATCCTCGATACGGGACAGTTCACGTATCGACGGCGCGACCCGGTGCTGCCGGAATTTCTGTCCGTGCGGAATTTCGAACCCCATTACGGTGTCGAACATACGCTTGTGGCTTTTGCGCTGATTCAGACGGCCTTCCCTCATGCCAGCTTGACGATAGTCGGCCAAGGTTCGCAGGAAGCTGAACTCAAACATCTTGGTCACGCTCTCGCTCTTCGAAACGTGCGCTTCGTCGCCCCGATCGAACCGGCGTCAATGCCGGCCCTGTATGACGCCCATTCGATATTCCTGAGCTCCTCGTTCGTGGACAACCAGCCGTTATCGGTGCTGGAAGCGATGGCATCCGGTATGCCGGTGGTGAGCACCGGAGTCGGCGACATTCCCAACATGATTGCGGATGGCGAGTCCGGAACGCTGGTCCCCGCTGCCGACCCGTCCGCGATGGCAAAGGCTGTGATGTTGCTGCTGGAGCAACCGGATCGCGCACTGCTCATGGCGCAGTGCGCAAAGGAGTCCCTGGTGCAATACGATTGGTCAACCGTCGGGCCGGCCTGGGCTGAGACGTACCGTCGCCTCGCGAGGACGGTGTCAGAGCGGGAGGTGGCCTGACGATGTGCGCCATAGCTGGAATTCTGAAATTCGATCAACAGGAACGGGCGGAGCGATCGCGCCTGGGACGCATGTCGGCGGTGCAGCAGCACCGGGGTCCGGACGGATCGGGTGTGTGGCTGGACGGCCCAGTAGGTCTGGCGCATCGTCGCCTGGCCATCATCGATGTCGACGGCGGTCAACAGCCCATGACCAATGAAGACGACAGCCTGTGGATCGTCTTCAACGGTGAAATCTACAACCACGCCGTGCTCCGTCTTGAAATGGAACGAGCAGGCCATCGTTACCGGACTCGGAGCGATACCGAGACGATTCTTCATCTGTACGAGACCTACGGATCTCGTTGCGTCGACCGGCTGCAAGGTATGTTTGCGTTTGCCGTCTGGGATCGCCGACAACGCCGGTTGCTGCTCGCTCGCGATCGGTTGGGTATCAAGCCGCTGTATTACGCCTGCAACGAGCACGAGTTGCTCTTTGCGTCGGAGATCAAGGGCATCGTGGCTTCCGGCGTCCCACACGTGTCGTTCAACCACGGCATCCTGCCGGAATTTTTGGCGAATCGGTACGTGGCTGGATCCGACACGTTTTATCGCGGGGTCTTGAAGCTGTTGCCCGGGCATCTCTTGGAGTGGTCGGCGGAGCAGGGTATGAGGACACGCCGGTATTGGTATCCGCCACAGGTCAGCGTGGACGAAGGAGCACCGCTCGGCCAGCAGGCCGATCAGTTGCGGGTCGCACTGCAGACGGCTGTGCGGAGTCATCTTATGAGTGATGTGCCGCTCGGTCTCTTTCTTTCCGGTGGCCTTGATTCCAGCGGCCTTGCGGCTTTGATGGCTCCGTTGATGCCGCAGGGGCTGAAAACGTTCTCGGTCGGTTTCGCCGAGGGAGAGGCCAACGAGCTTCAGTATGCCAGGCTGGTTGCCAAGGCCGTCGGCTCTGACCACCATGAAGTTCTCGTATCTCCCGAACAGTTCATGCAGGCGTTGCCCAAGCTCATCTGGCACGAGGACGAGCCCATCGCGTTTCCATCGAGCGTTCCGCTGTACTTCGTATCCCGCCTGGCCAGACAACATGTGAAGGTGGTGCTGACCGGCGAGGGCGCCGACGAACTGTTTCTCGGATACGACTACCGCTATCGTGTCACCGCGCTGAACGACCGCATCGGCCGGTTCTATTGGAGCAGCGTACCTCGCGCTCTCAGGCGGCGGATTCGCGGCTCCCTTGGGCGTCTGCCATTGGGGATACAGCGCTATGCCTCGCGAACGGCGCTGGCCTATGAACCCGGCCCTCGAGGGATGTTCTTCGATAATTTTTCCGTGT
>DASTJX010000197.1:0-4854 GCA_035716265.1 Nitrospira sp. | reverse complement strand
CCATCAACAGTCCAAAGGCAAACGCGAGCCCCGACTGTCCTCCGACTTTCGCTTCCTGATACGAAATGCCGCTCCATTCCATGGTGTACCCCTTTGGCGCCAGCACCTCCTGAGCGGTACGCTCAAGAGCCTCGAGCGCCTGCCCCGAGCTGAAGCCTGGTGCAGCAGCGCCCAGCACCCACGCGGTATTGAAGCCGTTGAAATGCGTGACCGGATCAGGACCGCTGGTAAATTCCGTATCGATCACCGTCTCCAAAGGAATCATCGAGCCACCCAGACCGGTGCCGCCGAGGCCCGGCATCGCGCGGCCTGTCAGCGCCGCGGCCGCCGGACTTGTAGACCGGACGTACACTTTTGCGATATCCGCCGGGGTAGAGCGGAATGCTGCCTCGGCTTCGGTTTGAACCCGATAGACACGACCAAATTTCAGAAAGTCGTTGATGTACAGGTTCCCGAAGTACGCCTGCATGGTGTCGAAAATCTCTGAGATGGGCACGCCCAATGCTTTGGCCCGTTCTCGGTTGACTCGAGCAAACAATCGGGGCGCCGTGACCCGGAAGTTGGATCCAATCCCGCCTATGGCGGGGTTCTCTTTGGCTTTCGCGACAAATTCCTGTGTGATCGCTGAAAACTTCCCGAAGTCGCCGCCGGCAGGATCCTGCAGCTGCAGGGAAAATCCGCCCGTGGCACCAATCCCCCGGATCGGCGGGGCGTTGAAGGCTAAGATCAATGCTTCGGGAATCTTCGCAAACTCGCCGTACGCCGCGCCGACAAGGGCCTTCACATGCTCCCATGGCTTTCGTTCGTCCCAATGCCTGAGCGGGACAAACATGGTGGCCGAATTTGAGCCTCGCGTATTGAAAACGAAATTCATGCCCGACATGGCGTCCGTCGAATGGATCGCAGGCTGTGCGAGGAAATACTGCTCGACTTTTGTGAGCACGGCGTCGGTGCGTTGCTTCGAGGCACCATCCGGCAGCTGGACGACTGTAATGAAATAGCCCTGATCTTCGTCCGGCAAAAAGCTGGGCGGGATCATTCGGAACAGGACGAGTGCCATCACCACGATGACCCCGAAGACGGCGAGGGACAGAGCCCATCGCCCGATCACGACCTCGACCGTGCGCGTGTACCGATTGCGCGTCCAATCGAATGCGCGATTGAAGAGCCCGAAGAAACCTCGGTCATGGTGTTCGCCGCCAGGCTTCAATACCAACGCAGCCAATGCGGGACTCAGGGTCAGGGCCACCACGCCTGAGATGGTGACTGCCATGGCGATGGTGATGGCAAATTGTTTGTACAGTTCCCCTGTGATCCCACCAAGAAAGGCGACCGGCACGAAGACGGCGCTCAAGACCAAGACAATGGCGATGATAGGCGCGGTGACCTCGGCCATCGCTCGCTTGGCGGCTTCCTTCGGCGACACGCCTTCTTCCCTGATGTGCCGCTCCACGTTTTCCACGACCACGATGGCATCGTCGACGACGATACCAATGGCCAACACCATGCCGAACAGCGTCAACGTGTTGATCGAGAATCCCAGTGCCTGCATGCCCGCAAAGGTACCGATGAGCGACACGGGCACCGCTGCTGCTGGGATCAGGGTGGCACGCCAGCTCTGCAAAAACAGATATACCACCAGGATGACGAGCACCATCGCCTCGGCAAGGGTCTTCAGCACTTCTTGGATGGACACCTCAATGAACTTCGTCGTGTCGTATGGAATGTCGTACAACATGCCGGCCGGGAACCCTTTGGACAGCTGGTCAATTTCGGTGCGCACGCGCTTCACTGTGTCCAGGGCGTTCGCACCGGGCGCAAGAAATGTGATCAGGAACACGTTCGGCTTTCCGTTCCATCGGCCTTCCATCACGTATGACTGCGCGCCAAGCTCAATGCGGGCCACGTCCCGGAGCCGGATCATGGAGCCATCGGGCAAGGCACGGACGATGAGTTCTTCGAAATCCTTCACTTCCGTCAGACGCCCCTGCGCGATGATCGGAATCGTAAGCTCCGTACCCTTGGGAGCAGGCTCGCGTCCAACTTGCCCGGCAGGAAAGTCACGGTTCTGTTCGCGGACCGTATTCGCGATGTCGGTGGGCGTCAGCCCGAGCTGAGCCATGCGAACGGGATTGAGGATCAACCGCATGGAGTAGTTCTGCTGGCCGAAGACCATGGCTTGGCCGACGCCGGGAATGCGCTTGAGACTATCGATCACCCGGAGCAGCGCGTAATTCGAGATGAAGACCGTATCGTGCGCCGCATCCGTCGAGCTCAACGCGATGACAGCCAGGAGATCGGGGGAAAATTTGAGCACGCTGATTCCCTGCCGCACCACCTCCGGCGGCAGCTGCGGCTCCGCCAGCTTCACCCGGTTCTGCGTCTGGACCTGCGCGATGTCTACGTTCGTCCCGATTTCAAAAGTCAGTCGGATGCTGACGTGCCCGTCATTGGTACTGGTAGAGTCGTAGTACAGCAAGTTGTCGATGCCCGGCAGCTGCACTTCGATGGTCCGCGCGACCGAATCAGCCACAATCTCCGCGCTGGCGCCCGGATAATCTGCCTCGATTTGAACGACCGGCGGGCTGATCTCAGGAAACTGGGCAATCGGCAAAGTCTTCAGGGCCACGAGCCCGATGACGACGATGACGATGGAGAGCACCGAGGCGAAGATCGGTCGCTCGATAAAGAATCGTGAGCTCACTTCGCACTCCCAGGGTCCTGCGCCGTCGCCTCTTTCGCACCGTCCCCAGCTGCCCCAGCCTTTGTACCGTTCTGCCCTCCCTCATCAACGGGGTTGACTGCGGCGGGGACCGGCTGGATCGATGCGCCGGGAGCCAGTTTGTGGAAGCCTTCCACGATAATCCGGTCGCCTGGTTGAACACCCGACTCGATGATCCATTCCTTTTCCCGCCAGGTGCTGACCTTAACTGGGCGGATTTCTACTTTATCCCCTTCGGCGGCAAGGAAGACTACGGACCCTTGGGGACCTTGCTGCACGGCCCGCTGTGGCACGAGGATCACGTTCTCTTTCACCGTTCCCTTGAACCGGACCCTCACGAATTGTCCAGGCAACAGCGCGCCCTTGGGATTGGGGACGACAAAGCGAGCCGACCGGGAACCGGTCTCGCTGCGGAGGCCAACGTCGGCAAAATCCAAGATGCCATCATGGGGGTAGGTGCTGCCGTCGGCAAAGATCACCGTCCCCTTTAAATTGGCGGTACCCGGGTTTTGCAGACCTGCCGCGATTACGTCTTGTCGCCGCCTGAGAATAAAGCTCTCCGGCACACTCACCACCACGTACATCGGCTCGATGCGATAGATCATGGTCAGCAGATCTGTTTGCGCGGACACCAGGCGGCCTTCATAGTACCGGCTTCGTTCGATCAATCCATCGATGGGAGCTGTGATCAGCGTATTATCGAAATCGAACTTGGCCTTGATCAAATCGGCCTTGGCGCCTTGGAGCGCCGCCTTGGCCGCCAAATCCTCGGCGACCGCATCGTCCACGTCCTTTTGACTCACCGCTTGCTCCATAAGAAGCGGCTTCACCCGCGCCAGATTCTGTCTCGCTTGCACAACACGGGCTTCGGCTTCGGCGATCTTCGCCTTGGCGCTCTGATACGCGGCTTCAAACGGTACAGGATCGATTTGATACAACTTGTCGCCGGCTTTGACCTTACGGCCCTCGGGAAACAAGACGCGTTTGAGAATGCCGGTCACCTGGGAACGAATCTCAACCGGCCGTGACGCTTCCGCTTGGCCGATGAATTCCGGCTCGTCAGGAACGGTCGTTGCGGCTGCGATCACGACCTGCACTTGAGGAATTTGCGGAGGCGCGGGAGCCGATCCTGCATCTTGTTTGCAACCGACGAGGCTCGCGGCAGCCACCGCCCCGAGCAACGTCCGGTTCAGCCAAGAACGTCTCCAACTCCGTGTTCTCGCCGAACGCTCATTTCGTGGGGACATTTGCAACATGAGACGCTTCTCCATACTCATCTTCGCATCTTAGTGGGCGGTGGAACGCCTTCGCAAGGCGAACTGAGCGCCGTCCTCGGGCCGTTGGCTCACCGCGCGTGGCTCTTCGCATCCTCGACAATGGATCTCATGCAGCAACCCGTAGCGAGGAAGTCGGCCCCGGCCTGACACATGCGGGTCAACAGCGCCTTCCCTTCCTGTTCAACGAAGGTGACGCCCCTGAGATCGACGATCAGCTGCCGGCCGGCAGCGGTCTGCTCCGACTCACGCCAGCAACGTTCGAGCTCGTCGATCCAGGGTCCTGCGAGGCGCCCCTCGAGCGTGATTTGAGTTGAATCGTCAGACACATGGGTGGTGATCTTCAGCATGATACGAAATCTTCTCCTCCATTCAGACGCATAGAATTAGACCTTGGCACCGGCGAGCAATTCTTCATCATCCTCCGTCATCTCGACCTCTGCGACCTCTGCGCTCCCCACGGCATCCGGTTGATGCTCGGCAGCGATCAGCGAGTAAAATACTGGGACCACGAAGAGGGTGAACAGCGTTCCGACCGTCATCCCTGTCACCAGCACCATGCCGATGCTGTTGCGCGCCGCAGCACCCGGTCCAGACGCCAGCACAAGGGGAAGATGACCGAAGACCGTGGCCGCCGAGGTCATCAACACGGGCCGCAGCCGCGTCAAGGCCGCCTCGCGCACCGCCGCGACGCGCGGGAGCCCCCTCGCTTGCAGCTGATTGGCAAACTCGACGATCAAAATCCCGTTCTTCGCAATCAGTCCGACGAGGGTGATCAGCCCGACCTGGGAGTAGATATTAATTGTCGTCAGATCCAGAAAGCTGAAAACCAGCGCGCCGGATATGGCAAGGGGGACG
>DASTJX010000196.1:0-4597 GCA_035716265.1 Nitrospira sp. | reverse complement strand
GCCATTTCGGTGATGGGCTGTATCGAACGGTCGTCGCCTTGGCCGCTCACAGTCAAGACATCCGTGCCGGCAGTCCCTCGAGGACCCACTACAAGGGCATGGGATTCTGGATTACCTTGTTTACCAGTATCGGCGCCATTGCATTTTTCTGGTGGATCAGCCGGCCCGATCTACGCCATCCCTACCGTCGCATCCAGCGTGGTGAGTATTGGGGCACGGGGCAGGGAGGCTTCGGCGGGAACTGGGGTGGGTTCGGTGGGGGGACGAGTGGAGAAGGGTTCCGCTAGTCAAAGCAAAACGAGGGGTCCTCTAGCGCCAATTCTCCTCAATCTAAAGAGGGTGGTTGACACCGTGCTACCGAAGTTATACTGTTGGGGCCTGTACCTTGAGTTAGCCTCTTCACCGAGGACTTGAGTTAATTCTTCATCGAGGAGATGTTATGAAAAAGGCATTCCTGGTCCTAGCGCTGTCGACCATTGCATTTGCTCCAAACTTTGCCCTCGGGGCTGCCAGCGAACAAGGGTGTATTAGCAGCGGCGGGCAGGCAAATGGCTGTGGTGTCAACAGTGTGCCGGTGTCAGGTTCCACGCTAGTGCTATTCGGCACGGGTTTCGTTGCGCTCGCATTGTGGCATCATCGGCGACGCGCGGGCTCGGCTGCTTAATAGTATTTGGTAGCGAGAGCGGTCCGGTCCCGGCATCTAACCGGACCACTCTCGCTAGACGCTCCTCCCTCCCTCATGCGCGGTCACATTCCATAAAATCTAACGCTGTTCAGGTCGCCGCTCGTGGGTTCCACTGCTCATCCGCCAATCACCGTCTTCTCACCACTACACTCCTACACCTATCATCGATTAATCGCGGAAATTACGTATTGAAAATAGGCGCCCTGCTGGTATACCTGTTGCTCCTCCGGGATGGGATGCTGGACATTACCCTTTCGAAACAGGAGGGCATGATGATGTGGCCACCTCTGTGCTCGCACGGTTGGGCTGTCTTCTTGGTATGGATGTGCTCGTCAGCCTTCCTGATCAACGCGGGACCCGCGGGGGCGGCCGACAACATCACCATTACCGCTCCAAAGCAACCCGCGAGACCGGATGATTCTTTTGTCAGACTGTTTCCGGGACTACCGCCATTCGCACCGGCAACCGATGAGATGCGGGAAAAGGCCCGCAAACTCGGCGAAAAGGGCGGCATGCTCGATGCGCAGGATCAGTTGACAGATCCGATTGATTCCATTCTGAACCCCGGTCCCAACAATCCTGATAATCCCACAATGACGGCCGGCGTCACATTCCTGGGCCAATTCATCGATCACGATCTCACGCTTGATCCGAGATCTCCGCTCCTTGAACCTGCCGACCCGAGAGGAACGAAGAATTTTCGGACGGCAGCCTTCGATTTAGACAGCCTGTACGGAAACGGGCCTCAAGGATCGCCGCAGTTGTACGATGAAAGTTCCGGCAACATAAAATTTAAGGTGGAGGCCATTCCCGGTTCTGAAGCCGTTTCACGAAAGGGCGCCGTGCGGTTTGATCTTCCGCGTGATTCCAACAACAATGCCATCATCGGAGACAGCCGGAACGATGAAAACGTCATCATCAGTCAACTGCACCTGGCTATGCTGCGGTTTCATAACGCGGTCGTCGATCATCTGCGCACAAAACAGGGAGTCGGCGATCTCTCTGCCGACCAGATCTTCAAGATGGCGCAGCGCCTCGTCCGTTGGCATTACCAATGGATAGTCATTCATGAATTTCTTCCACTGACGATCGGCCAGGAAAGAGTGGATGAGATCATGGCGCGCGGGCCCAAGTTCTACAATCCCCATGATCGACGTCTGCAAAACGCACAAGGCAATCCACTGATTCCTATTGAGTTTTCGGTGGCGGCCTACCGCTTCGGCCATTCGCAGGTCCGGCCGAGCTATCGGTTAAACTTTGGATCCGACAGCGGTACGCCCTTCTTTGGTTTTGCTTTTCAGGACTCATTCGATCCCAATGATGTCGACCCTGGCGATTTCCGAGGAGCGAAGCGGGCGGCCCGCCGCTTCGTCGATTGGCAGACATTTTTCAATTTTGGAGACGGCCTTTTTAGGCCGAATAAGAGAATAGATAGTAAACTCTCCAGTGTCCTCTTTGAGCTACTCGGCTTGCGAGCTCCGGCACCAGGGATGCCGTCCGACGGCGTTCAGTCATTGGCCTCGCGTAATTTGATGCGACACGTCAATTTCGGTGTCCCTTCGGGACAAGCCGTTGCCCGTGTGATGGGAGCACCGGTACTGACACAAGCACAATTGGCCGAGCTGCAATCCTTCGGTATGGATCGCAGTACGCCGCTGTGGCTCTACATTTTGAAAGAGGCAGAACTGATGGAATCCGGCCTTCGGTTGGGACCCGTGGGCAGTCGAATCGTGGGTGAAGTGTTTATAGGGTTGTTACAGGCGGACTCCGGGTCCTATCTGGCCGCTGAACGGAACTGGAAGCCAGTTCTTCCATCCGCGACCCCGGGTGACTTCCATATCACCGATTTGCTGAAATTTGCCGGAGTGGTACCGCCACTTTAGCGGGAAGCTGTCTCCGCCCCCACCTCGAAGTCAGGTGCGAGCGGCACGATGGGGCATCCTATCGTCGCGGCACTGCACGCCCCTCCTCCAGATCTTGAAGATCGGCCCATGCCGCAATATCGGTTCGCGACGGATCAATCGCCTCTCGATAGCGCTTGAATCGCTCAGCGCTCTCAGGGGAACTGGGTCCCCGGGCCAGGAGTTCCTTGTTCCATACCTCCAATTCGCCGGCTGAACGAGGCTTGGCGGCCTCACGAAACCATGCCACAACGCCTTCGTCGGACTTGTCCGACTTCACGGCGGCGGTGAATTGATCACTCGTGATTCCGGCAAAATCCAACAGGCGTTTGTCCATGGGACAAGGGTAGATGTATTCGCCTTGGGTCCCGGCAAGTACCGCTCGACATTTGTCAATCATGCGGGCCAGATGCGCATAGCCACCGACTGTCGTCCGCATACTGCGTGGAACGGTCTTTCTCAAATCCATCGCGCTAGAGAAGCTGGTGATTCTTGAAGGTGAGGTTTTTGACGACGACGCTTCCATTTTCGAACGCGATGATGCGCCGGCTGGCCGGCAGATCGGACGCTCCAACCCGCACGTGCGTATCGGTGAAGCTTTCGACGTTCTTCAGCCTTCGGTCCTCCGGTGAAAAGTAATACACGGTGTATCTAGTAGTGAGATACTTCTTGTCCTCCGTCACCGCGCTGTCTTCCACGTTGATGGTGAAGGCAAGTGGCGGCATCCCGGGGTGGGCCATCGTTCGATTGATTTGCGTGATGCGGCCGTCCTTAAGCCGATAAAACGAGTTCGAGCCGTGGATGTCAAGCCTCGTGCCGAGCGGATGGTCGTCTTCTTCCATAGTGAGGTTGTACTTGCCGTCCGATTCGTCAAAACTCCGCGGGCCGCGATGGACGGCGATCATCGAGAGTTGGTCCTGCGCCCATTTTTGGACGTCGCCGTCGGCCAGTTGAACGGATACTTCACGGGGTCCCTTGACGATCACCGGACCGCTCAGTTCCCTTCCGTTGAGGTTCACGGTCAGATCGGCGGTGAAGCCTTTGAAGTCCTTGGGCCACCTGGCGGTGTTTTCAAACGCGCGGCGCAGTGCTTCTCGCGCATTAGGGTCGTCGGCTACGGTCGGTTGGTCCGGCTTGTGAGCGTCCATGATGTCCCTCCAGTGTGGGGAAATATCGGACATTATAACTGCGTCGTTTTGAGTCGCTCAATGGAGGAAAAACCCTGGAGGTCCTGTTCCACATTTTCAAAATGCCCTTGCTTCTGATATAGTTCGCGGGTTTACTCCTGCGCCGGTGAGCGGAGGAGACTGCATCGGACATTCGAACGAGGATTGGCATGGAACGACGGGCTGCTTCCCATACCGAAGAAGAAGAGATGAATCAGCGACGCCGGCTGTTGAACGCCGCCAAAAAAGGCGATCAAAAGGCGGTCGCAAAACTCTTCGAGTTGTACCAGGTGCGGGTCTACAATAATGAGGCGGTGAGCAAGCTCAACCGCACGGCTGGCACACACAAGCTGCAGGCTGAGGTCGCGCAGGCCAAGGCTGCGGCAAAAGGTGGAGGATCGTCCCGAAAATCGATGCCGAAAAAATCCGTCCAAACGGCGACCACACATCACGGGAGAGCAAGGCCAGCCCGCCCCGAAAAGAAAGTTCCCAGGAAAAAATAAGGGCTGCCTACTGAACGGCCACACGTAAGCCGCCCCCGGCTAGCTTCCCGCCTATCTCCTCCGCTTGTTTCCACTCTCCAGTAAAGACCACGGCTTCTCCTTGGTGGTCGATCTTCCATGCCAGCTCGAACGCCTTGGAAGGTGTCATTGCGGGGATGCATTGACAAAAGAGTGCGATGACCTGCTGGTAAGTATGGCAGTCGCAATTGTAGACGACCACACGGGCTTCTAACCCGTCGGCTGTCCCCGTCGAGGGAGTTTCTGTGGTTTGCGGTGTCGCGACAGGAGTGGGGGACTCGGCCATGGATGGCGATTCTAACAGAGTTCTCTTGTACGATTAAA
>DASTJX010000195.1:0-5911 GCA_035716265.1 Nitrospira sp. | reverse complement strand
CCTCATGACAGAGACTACGATAGCAGAGCGAAGCACCATCCGCGGTGCCGGCGACAATGCCGATATGCGGGCCGGTTGGATCGAATAATTCCACGTTGTATCTCCTCCGCCTGCATCAAAGCGGCAGGCTCCGCAGACACTCAAGGCTGTATTGGCTTGCTCGGCTGACGCGGTTCCAGTCCCGGATAGGTCGGAAGCGCAGCAAGCGCTTCTCGATATTTGATCTGGAGTTCCTCCCGCTGGTCCGGAGCAAACAGTTTTCCTGTTGACTTCACCTTGAGCAGGTAATCTTCCGGCTCGAATGTCACGTCAAACTCTGCCGATCGTTCCCGGACGTTCGGCATCTGGCGATCATACTTGCTGATGTCCGGTTCCGGCCCGTGGCGATCGTGCACTTCGCTCAAAGAAAGGTGTAACGTGCCGTTTCGAATCGACAGCCATCCCGTCGTGCTCTCTTCGTCGCCCTGATCGGTGGCATGGCTGAGATGAAAATAGGCGCGTTCGTCTGGCGCGGCCTGCTCCAGTGCCTTTGAGAGTGCCGGGGCAAGGACCGTAATCTCTTCATTGCGAAAGGCTCGCGTTTTATCGGCCTCTCCTGAAAATAAGCGGTGAATAAAATTGCGCCGTTCCCAACTCCGGACACTTCGAAGCAACGTGCCGACTTCCGCAGCCGAAAGTGTGGCAGGATGCGCGTTGGAACTCGAATCGGGATCCTTTACCAGGCGCACTTGGTTTCGCCCCGATTCATAAATCGTCTTTGGCGGCGAGTCGGTCATGCCGGCGCAACCGGTTCCCATTATCAATGCGACCAGGATGAACAACAACCGGGCGGGCCACTTTGCACGTTGAGCGTGGATTGGCATCCGGGTTTTCATGGTTTCACCTCCTGTTGTCGGACCAGACCGGCATCAGATACCTCCTGGTCGAATCCATACTGCTTGAGCTGAGCCTGGATCGGAGGGGACAGCATGAACTCAATAAAATCGCCGGCCCCTGAAATGTTTCTCGCCGTCCACACAACTGCGACGCCATAACGAACGGGGCTATGGCTTTCAGCGGGCGCGGTGTCAACAATGCGCACATGGTCGTCCGCGACGGCATCTGTGCGGTAGACCACACCCACTTCGGCTTCGCCTTTGGACACGAGATCGAGAACCGCACGTGAGTGCTCGCCGAAGACGTATTGAGATTTCAGTGCCGGTTCAAGCTTGCTGTGCTTTAAAAACTGAGCTGCAACTTTTCCTACTGACGAGGTTTTGGGGTCGCCGACCGCGATGTGGTGGACGGGAACCGTGTGTAAGTCCTGAATCGATTTGATGGGGGCGGGGAGAACGGTGCCTGTGATCAACACGAGCGAGGTACCGGCATACACCCGTTTCGTGCCTTGGATGACGAGCCCTTTTTTCTCGAGCTGTTCGATCTCATCAAACAGAGAGGGAAGGAAGACATCCACGGGAGCGCCTTCTTCGATTTGCTTACGAAGCGTCTGAGAAGGCCCATAGATCACACGAACGTTGATGTGAGGGTGTTGCGCCTCAAAAAGCGGCAGCATTTTACGCAGGGCGTCCTTGACACTGTTGGCGGCGGCAATGGTCAAGGCCTCTGGTTGCGCCTCGGCATAATGCGGCGTCAAAAGCATCATGGCAATCACGCCAAGTAGATGTAGTTGGATGCGTTTCATAGGAGTCCTCGTCTGCTGTGCGAACGGGCTAGGATCATCTTATTGTTAGAAGTAAAACTGGTACTGTACGTTGATTCGATTCTCGATCAAGTCCCGACCAAAGCCGGGCTGGCTTTCAAACGGGAATCGATCCGGAGCCCGGCCGCCGCTGCCCATGGTGATATTGGAGTAATCGACGACAAGCCGGTTGTTATAGGTGCCGTCAAAGCTATAGTTGATCGCCACTCCGAACTCTTTGGTCAGATCGTCCTGCTGCTTGGTGGACGGATCCATCATGCCATATCTGACTGCCACCTCGAGTTTTCGAGGGATGAGATACTTTCCCACCTGGGCATACCATCCCCAGGCCTGGCCCAGATCCACCGGTGGGCCAAGGAACTGGGGAGCCGGGATCGTATTCAGATCGAAGGGAGTTGTTCCGCTGTCACTGTTTCTGACCCGCTGATGCCGATAAAAGCCTTCCGATTGAAGTGACCAGCCCTGATACTTGGCGATGAGATCGACTTCGTAAGTTTGAAAGTCATAAATGCCGCCTGCGAGCAACCTGCCGTTGCCGTTTTTCGCAACGCCTTGGCGGTAGGCTCGATCGACGATGTCGGAACGAATCGAACTTAAATAATTCTGGCCGGGGTTATAGGCATATCCGAATGCGATCGCCGCCTGAGGCGTCCGTGAATTGAGAATATCTCCCTGTCCATAGCCGGGGTTGCCGGCGATCTTGTACAGCAGCCGGGCGGTATACATCATCTCACCGTTCAGAAAGCGGGTATTGTAGTTGTACGTGCGAGTGGTAGCCGCAGGCGGTCCACCCCCGCCAGTGGGAGGCAGTACGGTCTGACTGACAGATGTCCCATCCCGAGTAAGGTTGGGGCCCGCGCCATTCCAAATGCCGATCGCATAATTGAACCGGTACTGATCTTCATCACTGAGGATGCTGATTCCGACGTCCCGGTTGTTGATCAGGTTTGCCGCAAACGCGTTTTGCACTCTCATATTGTCCGCGAACGTCGAGGTTGCGATCGAACTGATCTGTGAACGGTTGAACCACACGCGCTGTTGGCCAAGCTGAATGGTCGCCCAAGGGATATGCCAGGAGGCGATGTAGGCGTCCAGCAAGCGCGCGCGACCGCTGCCACCTTCCTGATCCCAGGGGGTTTGATCAAACGCCCATGACACGTTGTAGCGAAAGTCCGGGTCCCAGGCATATCCCATGAATTGGAGCCTGGCACGCGGCACAGTGAAGGCACTGGAGTTGCTCTGATACCGGACGGCACGATATTCGACCTGTCCACCCAGAATTTCTGGGTTTCTTGAATCGCCGACGGTGCCCCATGCTGAATTGTAGGTGGCATAGCTGTATCGGGCCTGAGCAAGCAGTCGAAGCTTGAGTAAAAACCGATCTCCCACCCGGACATTGAGCCCGTTGTTGACGTCCACGTTGAAACCCGGTCGTGAAAGCCGCTCTTTGGTTTCAATGACTCGCAGACCCTTGTCATACTCTTCTTGCGTAATGAGGCCTTTGAGGTAGAGATACTTGAGGCCGGGATCTTCGCCCGAATAGTACTCCCACTTCCCCTCTTTTTTGACAAACTGTCCTTCTTCAACAGCCGCTGCCGGCCTGGCATGGGCCAAAAGCATCATGCCGGCAATGGCAAGAATGAACGCACCGGAAATTCTCATGTCGAAGTCCTCCATGACATAGGAACTTCCGGTGGTCCGGTCAGTTCGTGACGCTGTAATTACAAGAAGTAGTTCGTCCCTCCTGAGGACTAGAATCGTCTCATCATGCTTTTTTCACGTAATGGTGCCCTGGCGTGTCCAGTCGCATTTTTTCCCTGCGCTCAATCAGGACGACCTTCGAATCGTGGACGGTGATTTCGACGGAACCAAAGTGGAGATCTCTCAACGCCTGCTGGATCGCCAGTTCTACGCGGTAGTTTGGATCGGTTGCGTGCATGATGGACCTCATCTCCCGGTGGTTTGAAGTCAAATATCATTAACCCAGTCGAGTTAGTCATGATGCCTTATAATTAATATGATCTGATTTGTCAACAAACATTAATGCCAACAGAATTGCCGTTTAAAGCAAATAGCTGGCCCCCACCTAGCAATAATACTTGACTAATGGCAAGTATGAATGCTACCACCGCAGTTATGTCCAAAGCGTCATCCATTCATTTTCACAACCGACTGAAAGATGTGCGTGTCGCAACCGGGCTTTCGCAAGGCGAGCTCGCTTCTCAAGCGGGAGTCACACGTCAGGCAGTTTCCGCAATCGAATCCGAACTCTATCTGCCAACCACGGCCGTCGCCTTGCGACTGGCTGCTGTGCTTGCTTGTCGCGTCGAAGACTTATTCAGCCTGGCCGCCTCGGATGATGTGGTCGAAGGGACATATATCGGCACAGGGGACAAGGCGCCGACCACGCCTATTCGTGTGAAAGTGACCAAAGTCGGTAAGAAAACCATCGTTCGTCCGGTCGCCGAGCTCGGCGAAGTGCTGTCCTACACCGTGCCTGCTGATGGATATTTGCTTGAGACGACAACCGTCAAATCGGGCTCCATGGCACGTGTCCGCATTTCACGGGATCGCGAGGCGATTGATCAGGAGATTTCGGTTGCCGGTTGCGATCCGGCCATTGTTCTTGCTGGAGAACACTTGCGGCGCCACAAGGATAGGACTTCCGTTGTCGGCTGGTCGATGGGAAGTATGGCTGCCCTCGAGGCCTTACAGCGGAGTGAAGTGCATGTAGCCGGCTTGCATCTCTTCGACCCGGTGAGCGGCGAATCGAATCTGCCCTTTCTCAAACGCGCGCTCAAGGGGTCAGCCTATGAGGTGGTGACGTTTGCAACGTGGGAGGAAGGCTTTCTGATTCGGCCTGGAAATCCAAAGGCGATCCGCCAGGCCGCGGATTTGGCAGACGAGACGGTAACCCTGGTCAATCGAGAGGAGGGCTCTGGTGCGCGGCTCTTGCTCGATCAGCGTTTGCGGGCTGCAGGCGTGGATCAGACCAAGGTGCGTGGATACGAGAATACCGCAAGGTCCCATTTTGAGGTCGCGAGGACGATAGCCGGTAGACAGGCCGACGTCGGTATCGGCATTCGATCGGCCGCTCACTCCTTCGGCCTGGATTTCGTGCCGCTCCAATCGGCGCGCTACGACCTCGTCGTGGCGAAATCTATTCTCCAAAACCATCCGACTCTCGGCAATTTATTTGACACCATCAGCAGCCGGCGCTTTCGCGATGAGCTCGAAGCGTTGGGTGGGTACGACACACGAGAAGCGGGAAAGCTTCATGCGCTGTGACCGTCAACGACTTCACCGTCGAGGGAGAGTGTCATGAGGCCATGCATGCTGCTCTATGGTCTGCTTGTCATATTGTGGATCGTGACGGCCACTGCCTATGCGACCGAGGCCCTCATTATCGCGACGTCGCCAAGTGTGGCGCCGGCTGTAGAAGCGTTGGGACGCCACTTTGAAGCGACTCATCCTGGCGTTCGCGTGCGTCTGTACATCGATTCTGGGCTTGATCTTCGGCGAACCATCGCTGGAATGGAAAACCATCCGAGAGGCCAATACTTTATCGGTTCCGGACCAATACATCTCGTGGCACCGGGTGGAGACGAACTTCTTACTCGCCTGGAGCAAAAATACTATGTGCTTCCCGGTACCACGCGACCTTATGCGGAAGTGCCGTTAGTCATGGTTGTGCCCGAGGCGCTGGTTGATGCTCCGACATCGTTTGAAGCCTTGGCCAGCAATCAACAATTGCGCATCGCTGTCGGTGATCCCGATCTCACCACGCTTGGCCAGGAAACGAAGCAGCTCTTGACGAAACTGGGAGTGTGGTCATCCGTCGAACCCCGGCTTGATGAGGCCAGCGACACAAGGTCGGTGTTGGATCACCTGCTCAATGGTCAAGCCGACGTAGGGATCGTTTTCGGGCCCGACGCGGTGCAAGAGAGCCAACGCGTCCGGATCGTGGCCATTGCCGAACCCAATAAGGTTTCTCCCATTATTCATTCCATGGCGATGGAGCGCTATTGTCCCAACCGCCGGCTGTGTGAGGAGTTTCTCAAATTCATTCAGTCCGCACACGCTCAGGCGGAGCTCAAGCGATTAGGTTTCACCACTCCTGCATCGCTTCAAGCTCTCACAAGATGATTCCTATCATGCACTCGTCATTTAAGAGCAGGGAGAGAGCGATGTTTCGTCATTTAGTGCGCTCAT
>DASTJX010000194.1:0-3272 GCA_035716265.1 Nitrospira sp. | reverse complement strand
AGGCAAGAATCCTGATCAGAAAACAAGCCCGCCTTTTCATTTTAATCTCACGGTACAGGAAAATATCCCGGCGTTGTTGAAGAGTCTTCGACTCGTGAATGATGTGGAGGACTCGGTGCGGAAAACATTCTCGGGATCTCATCGATAGGAGGGAGGATGGGTCGTGTCGTCTCCATTGTGACGGGGGGATTGATCGGCCTGCATCTCACGGTCGGGGGATGCACGCCGCGGGTCGAAATGGCAACGCCCGACAAACCGATCACAATCAATTTGAACGTCAAGATCGATCATGAGATCCGCGTCAAGGTCGACAAGGAGCTCGATGAAGTTCTCTCTCGGGACAGCGGGTTGTTTTAGGGCTAAGAGGAGACCGTGATGTGGAACACGTATTTCGGCCGGATAGTCGCCTGGCTCGTTTTCTGCCTGTCGGCAGTTTTGCCGGCGTTTGGCATCTCCGTGGAAGAAGCCAAGACAAAAGGGTTGGTGGGTGAAAAGCCAAACGGATACTTGGGTGTCGTGAATCCCCCCGCTCCCGAGGCTCAAGCATTGACGAACGAGGTCAATGAAAAGCGACGCCAGGCGTATGAGGACATCGCCAAGCGGAACCGAACGCAGCTCAATGCCGTCGAGGCCCTTGCAGGAGAGAAGGCGATCCAAAACACGAAGCCCGGCTATTTCGTAGAAGGACCGAGCGGGTGGACACGAAAGTGAATCGGCCTGGTTCGCACAGAGCCTTCCAGCGAAGAGGCGAGACGCTATGCGCCCCGGCTGCGCGATGCGAGAACGAAGCTGAGAGGACGGTTACGCGTAGCGATCATTGTCCCATGGCAACGCGCTGTTTGAATATCCGCGTACTTCCCAAAATCCCTTCTCATCTTTGTCGGAGAACGTGATTTCCTTTATCCACTTCGCGCCTTTCCACGCATAGCGCTTCGGCACAATCACGCGGACAGGACCACCGTGTTCTTTGGCGAGCGGTTTGCCGTTCCATTTGTAGGTCAACAGGACATTGTCGTCGTCGCACGCTTCGAGCGGTAGATTCGTCGTATAGTCGTCATACGATTTAAACAGCACGTACCTGGCGAGCGAAAGTGGTTTCACCACCGACAGGATGTGCCTGAAACTGACCCCTTCCCATTCGTTGTCGTAACGGCTCCATGACGTGACACAGTGAAAGTCGGAAACGTCCTTAAACTGCGGCTGTCCGAGAAACTGCTCCCATGTCCATGTGACGGGATTCTCTACAAACCCGCCGATGGTGATCATCCAAGCTGAGAGAGGAATATCCGGTTTGTAGCCCAAATCCAGAACAGGGAACGTCTCGACCAGGTGCTGTCCTGGCGGCAATCGCTCGTCGCCAGCGTGAAACACTTCACGTTCTTCTCCGCCCCGCCGCGCTTTTGCCCATTGCTCCTTCGTCTTGGTCAAACGTGTCGGTTCATCCATTGCGAGCCTCCTTCCACAGGGTAAGATAGCAGGGTAGGGTCTGACAAGCGGCGGCCATGTGTTGCGGCTCGACAAACGGAAGGATGTGTAAAGCATTGTGTTCACAGAGAATCTGATCACCTGCTACACTTAAGAGCATTGTCGAAGAGGAGCCTTATGAAGACCTGCCTGCTCGTCCTCCTCGTCACCGGGGCTTGGTGGCTATGCATCACGATTGTCGTCATGGAAGAGACCCGGGCAGAACACAACAGTCGAAAGGAAGGAACCTCATCCGAAATTCCGGCGAAGAGTCCCAGACCGGTCGAAGGAAGGCTCAAGAAGCCTCTTCCAACGACGTCGCAAACCGTCCAGTCACCAGAGTCAGAGATTAAGGCGCTTTCTTCATTAAAAGCGACCAAAACGATACCAGGTAAGTTTGGGAATGCCGGTCAGAAACCGCACCGCGCAGCCAAGACCTCCAAGAAAATGCCGCGGAAAGCCGTCGTGGCACAGCCACGAATCGATCTCATGCATTATGGTGTCCTCGAAGATTCCCAGCGATACGATCCTCGCCCGCATGCTCATGCTGCCGGTGTGCTCAATCCCCAGACGCCGGACCTCACGCATGATCATTTTCAGGAACTGGACCGCAACCAGGACGGCAAAATTGACCCGGTTGAACGGGCGTTCGCCCGCATAGACATGGACCGAGATCTCAATACCCGTACCTTCAAATAAGTTTCCACCAGCCTCCCATTCTGCTTGACTCTGCCATCCGGGGGCCTCGTTGGCCCGCCGGCCGTCTGTTGGTGCAGTACGCACATCATCGCCAAGTGATGTCGGTCGGGCGGTTTCAGGCGAGAGCCATGCACGTTGACAGCCATAAGCGGAGTCCCCATGATTAGCTGGCACCTCCAACCCTGTGACGCGGTCGATGAATCACGACATCGCGGCTCCTGCAATCTTCGAAAAGCAGGCAGATTCCGCACCTGAAATTCGCTATGATCAGTCGTCATCCCGAGAGGAGCAGGCATGTCTCATACGCAGTTGAGTGGACTGCTGCCCAACGACCAGGACGATCGGGTCCTCATAGAAAATGTCCATCCGACGAAATGGGCGAATCCTGCTGCCGACGGGCGCTATAACATCGTCGTGCTCGGCGCGGGAACTGCCGGATTGATTACCGCCATCGTGGGCGCCAGCTTGGGCGCCAAAGTTGCTCTGGTCGAAAAGCACCTGATGGGCGGCGACTGTTTGAATGTGGGGTGTGTTCCGTCAAAGAGTGTCATCCGAGCAGCCCGGGCATGGGCCGAGCTTCGAAACGCCGAGCAGTTCGGACTCAGTATACCTGCCGGGGTGAAGTACGACTTCGGTGCGGTGATGGCCCGGATGAGAAAGCTACGGGCGCGGATCAGTCACAATGATTCAGCCCAGCGGTACACGAACCTTGGGGTGGACGTATTCATTGGCAGGGGACGATTTACCAGTGCCGACACCATTGAGGTTGAGGGAGCGGCTGGAAATCGCACCCTGCGGTTTGCTCGGGCCGCGATTTGCACTGGAACACGCGCCTCAACGCCTGCCATACCTGGCCTGAAAGAAGCGGGCTACCTCACCAACGAAACAGTGTTTGCATTAACGGAATTGCCGCCGCGTATTGGTGTGATCGGCGCCGGTCCGATCGGCTGCGAGATGGCGCAGGCATTTGCGCGTTTCGGGAGTGATGTCTATGTGATCGAAGCGCGGCACGGCATCCTCTCCAGCGAAGACCGCGATGCGGCCCAAGTGGTTGAACATCAAATGATGAAGGACGGCGTCAAGCTGCTCTGTTGTGGAACGGACCTTCA
>DASTJX010000193.1:0-2031 GCA_035716265.1 Nitrospira sp. | reverse complement strand
GCTCATGACGCGTCTTGAATACCGCTACGACAAATCGACTCAGAATGTCTTTCAGGTTGGAGGACGTGCGACCAGCTACCAGCCGACTTTGTCTCTGGATGTGATCTATCTCTTCTGACGTGCTCTATGGCGGGCAAGGTTTTCTTCAGGCGTTGTCGCATCGGCCGGCGATACCGGGATTAACGACGCAAACCCCCCTTTGGCCAGCAGCATGAGCCACGTGACGAAGACAAACGCCGAGGTCAGGACCGGCATGCCGGTCGGTTCGAGAAACACGCCGAGCGATGCCCACACCCTTGCTGTGACCAGCACTCCGATCACAGTGTACACGAAGCCGGCAAGATTGAACTCATAAAACAGGCCGCCAAGCGCCATGGCGGTGAGCGCAGCGTTATAGCCGAACAGCCCGTCACGGATCGCTTCCTCATGGGCCCCATAAAAGATCGCGCTTCCTGCTGCGAGGGTCGTGCCCATCAAGGCCATGAGGGCGCCGATGCGCGTGTTGACGGCGATGGCCACCAGGATGATGATTCCGGTCACCCAATTGTCTTGAAAGAAAATCTCTGAAATGCCCATGGTCATTCCGTGAAACCAGGTGAGCCAGCTGTACTCCGGCCTGGGGCCTGTAAAGTCGGATGGTGAAGTCGGCTTGATCGCGTTCGAGACGTCGATCGTGGTGAATTGTAGCAAGGCGCCCAGGAAGAACCATGTCGCCAGGACAAACGGCATGGTCAAGGCCGGAACTTTGTGCGGTCCCAGCAACGCGCCAAGCGCGGGAAAGATCACGGACGTGAAGACAGCGCAGAGCACGATGTACAGCCAGAGATGCAGGTTGGGCATATTGCCGGTTGTAAAATTGGGGCTTGTATAGGCCACGAGGGCGACGGCGACTAATGCGCCATTAAAGCCGAAGAGACCGTCCTTGATGAGGCCCTTCTCCGCTTTGAACAGGACGGCGGTGGCTGTGCTGATGATGGTGCCGAAGAGACAGGCGAGGCCATAGATCCGGGAATTATAGAAGATGCCGGCGAGAATCAGGCCACCGGTGATCGGATTGTTCTGAAGGACGACCTGTGCAATTCCACGCAGCACCCAGTCGCCGAATCCCCACACAGGATGTTCACGAAACCGCTCGCGCAGTGCCGCTCGCGCCACGGCGCTCTCCTTTCTCCTGAAGACAGACTGAGCGTGCTTGACAGGCAGCGAATCGTAGACTAGCATCCGATTCCCCGCAACGAAATTCTGTCTGCGTACCTAGGTAGAAAAGGGGGAGCGATGCGTTTGACTCCGCGAGAGCAGGAAAAACTGCTGATCTATACCGCGGGACAACTTGCAGCGGATCGCAAGAAGCGGGGTCTCAAGCTGAACCATCCCGAAGCCGTTGCCTACCTGACGGCGGCGGTTCTCGAAGGCATTCGCGACGGCAAGACCGTGTCGGAACTGATGAGCTACGGGACCACTCTCCTGTCGTACGACGATGTCATGCCGGGCGTGCCGGAGATGATCCATGAAATCATGGTAGAGGGGACGTTTCCGGACGGCACCAAGCTTGTCACCGTGCACAATCCCATCCGCTGAGGTTCCCTCTCGTCGGGAGGACACAGCATGCCAAAAACGAAAAACCGCCTCGCAGGCAAGTCTCCAAGCAAACCTGCAAGTTCGCTTGCAGGAGCGATCAGGTCCGGACTGGCCAAGCCGGTGATTCCTGGCGAGATCCTCTTCGCTACCGGTGAGATTGAAGCGTTTAAAGGCCGCCCGACCCAGGACGTCACGGTCAAGAATACCGCCGACCGCCCGATTCAAGTCGGATCGCACTGCCATTTTTTTGAAGTCAACCGGGGCCTCCTTTTTGACCGCGAGCAGGCGTTCGGCTACAGGCTGTGTATCCCGGCTGGAACGGCGGCTCGCTTCGAGCCGGGAGAAGAGAAACGGGTGACGCTTGTCGCGCTGGGCGGTGCCCGCACGGTGCAGGGGATCAATGGGTTGACCGATGGAGTTCTCGATGACCCCCAGGCCAAGGCCCGAGCCCTG
>DASTJX010000192.1:0-3624 GCA_035716265.1 Nitrospira sp. | reverse complement strand
TGCCGGCATCGTCGGTGTCACGGCCGAATCTTGCCGCCCTGCTACCCTTGCTCTGACTGACACGATCCCCCAGCGCCTGTCTTCAGCTCCACAGACCGTGACCGGCTCGTGCTGTGTGCCAATTCGACGGGAAGACGCTTCGGACGATGCGGCGGCGATGCCATTTGAGTGGGCTTTGCCGCACGTCAGCCGTGGCCGTCTCATCGCTTTCTCGCTGTTTGGTCGTAGCCTGTCCCCAGACTCTGACTCTCCATCCACCTTGTCGCTGCTCAATGCCCTCGCCCAAGCCGCGACCAACGCACTGGACACGCGAATGTTGTTGGAAGACCTTCAGCGGTCACATCTCTTAATGAAGCGCACGGACCGTTTGAAATCTCTTGAAACGATCGCAGGAGGATTTGCGCACGAAATACGCAACCCCCTTACCTCAATCAAAACGTTCATCCAGCTTGCTCCCGAACGCAAAGATGATCCGGATTTCATCCGCGAGTTTAGCCGCGTCGTGCTTGATGATGTGTATCGCATTGAACGGCTTATCGAGGAAATCCTGGATTATGCCAGGTACATGGAACCGAAGCTGACCGAAGAAGATCCGAACGACATTGTGTCCTCCTGCCTGTATTTCATTGAAGTCAAAGCGGACAGCCGTGGGATCAAGATTGAAAAAGAGTTGGTGTCCGATCTCCCCCGTGTCATGCTGGACCGTCAACAGATCAAACAGGTGTTTCTCAATCTGTTTCTAAACGCCTTGGATGCCATGAGCGACCACGGTGGGGTGCTGCGCGTCCGGACGAGGACTCTGATCAAGCCAGGCGGAAAGTTGTGGGTGCAGATCGAGACGCAGGATACCGGTCAGGGCATACAGGAGGCCAATCTGGAACACATCTTCGATCCGTTCTTCACGACTAAGCACGAGAGCGGTGAACATGAAGGCACCGGCCTCGGCCTGACGATCGTGCACCAGATCATCGAAGAACATCACGGCGAAATCCAAGTTACGAGTAAGGTAGGCAGCGGCACGACATTTCTCGTCAACCTCCCGGCCATTCCATCATGACGACGAAAAACAGTACCGAATCGAGTCTCAAAAAGCGCGTGCTTCTCGTCGATGACGAGGCGCGCGTCCGGGCATCGCTGAAAGCGGTGCTGGAGCCGAATTATGACGTGATCCAGGCGGCCGATGCCCAGGAAGGGCTCGACTTGTTCCACAAGGAAGCGCCGCATGTGGTGCTGCTCGACGTGATTCTCCCCGGGACGGACGGTTTGTCGGTTTTGCAGACGTTACGAACGGAGCAGAACACCACGCCGGTCATCATGCTGACCGGAACAAAATCCGTCAAAACGGCGGTCGATGCAATGAAACTCGGCGCCGCCGATTACCTCTCGAAGCCTTTCGATGTGGAGGAGCTGCGTATTGTCGTTGATCGGGCGCTCAACTCTCACGAACTCGAACGCGAGGTCAAACAGCTTCGAGCACAGGTCACCCAACGATACGCGTTTCACAACCTGATCGGCAAAAGTCGTCCGATGCAGGAAATTTACGGAAAAATCGAACAAGTCGCCGACAGTCGCACCACTGTGCTGATTACGGGCGAAAGCGGCACCGGCAAGGAACTGGTCGCCAAGGCTCTCCACTACAACAGCAGCCGGCGGGACCGTCCGTTTATCGCCCTGAACTGCGCCGCCCTCCCGGAAACCTTGATAGAAAGCGAACTTTTCGGCCACGAAAAAGGGTCCTTCACGGATGCCACGGCGCGTCGGGTGGGGCAGTTCGAACTGGCCAACAGCGGCACACTATTTCTCGACGAAATCGGTGATCTCAGCGCGATGACCCAAGCGAAGCTGTTGAGAGTCCTGCAAGAACGCGAATTCACGCGGATCGGCGGCGTGCAGGCCATCAAAGTGGACGTGCGGATCGTGGCGGCAACCAACAAGAACCTTGAAGACCTGGTCCGAAAAGGCCAGTTTCGCGAAGATCTGTACTACCGCATCAATGTCATCGCCCTGTATCTCCCGCCCCTGCGCGAACGCGGTGAAGACGTGCCGCTGCTGGCCAAGCATTTTCTGTCGAAACGTATTGAGGAGGATCACCGGCCCAGTCAGGAATTTTCCAAGGAGGCTATTGACCTTCTGGCACGGTACCCATGGCCTGGCAACGTCCGGGAAATGGAAAATATCATCGAACAGGCGTTCATCTGGTCGAAGGGCTCAGACGTTGTCACACCCGAACATCTACCGACCATTCTCCGTAATGACACAAGATCCTCCTCGCTTCGGGATGATACCTTGGCCGGACGCCTGTCGCTGGAAAAAGCCGTCATGGAGTTTGAGCGTGAAATCATCATGGACGCGCTGAAAAAGAATAATTATGTGCAAACTCACGCGGCCAGCCAGCTCGGCATCAGCCGGCGAATGCTGAAATATCGAATGGATACGTTGGGCATCGGCCGTCCGGATAGTGAATCGCCTTCTGAGCCGGAGCCCGTTGCCCAAGAATAAGAACCGGCCGCTCGGTTGCTCAGATCCGCCCGCATCCTTCCTAGGGATAGCTCTAGGTAATCATTCATACGTGGAAACAATATATGGGGTCTTGGCTGGCCAAAGACCACATCTACTAGAAGTTAGGTGTATAACCACTTGAAAATGATCATATATTGCTTGACAGGTTACGTATTACGGGGTACATGAGCGTGTAATATGACCTTCCCTGCGCTCCGGAACATGCCGGCTCAGAAGCCCACAGTCCTCGTCATTGATGACGAGGCCGGCCCTCGAGACGCGCTGAAAGTCATTCTGCGTCCGTTCTTCAATATCCAATCGGCGGAATCGGCTCAAGCGGCAATCCAGGTGTTGAACCATCAGCAAATCGATCTGATCACGCTCGATCAGAAACTTCCCGATCGGCAAGGGATGGACCTGTTACAGGAGATCAAACAGGATCACGCCAATATTGAGGTGATCATCATTACGGGGTATGGAAGTCTAAAGTCAGCCATGGAGGGCATCAGACACGGGGCAGCGGGCTACCTGCTCAAGCCCTTCAATGTCACGGAGCTCATCACCCTGGTCAACCAGACGCTCGAAAAGAAGCAGCGGCTCGACTACCTTCGCCGTTTTCTGGGGACCTCCACGGGCCTTTGGGGTTCCGATCAGGAATGCGCGCAGGCCTGGCGGGAGATGCGTGAAGGGTATGAGGCCATCGGCAAATGCAGCGGGCAAAGCCTCTCGGTACATGACGATGCAAACAATTTGCTTCCAATGCTGTCCGACCTTTTGGAAGCGAAAGACCGCCAGCTCTTAAATCATTGCAGCCGAGTCAGTTTTTACGCCACATTGCTGGCCAATCGGACCAATCTGACAGTGGAGGAACAAAAATCCCTGGCACTTGGGGCGTTTCTCCATGATATCGGGAAGGTCGGGAAAGAAGCCTATCGATTTGCAGACGACGAAATCGTTGCAACGAACACCACACATGAGCTGCGTTCCCACACCGAAATAGGGGCTAGGATGGTGGCTCCACTCGGGTTACCGGCAGCGACAGGCCAGATCATTGCCTACCACCATGAGCGGTGGGACGGGTCAGGCTACCCGCACGGCTTGAAGGGAGAAGGCATTCCTCTACTG